>CAYVYG010000011.1:0-21967 GCA_964454385.1 uncultured Microthrixaceae bacterium | reverse complement strand
TGAAGATCAACGCGATCGAGGTACCCGCGGGTGCCGGTCCGGAACTGGAGAAGCGCTTCGCGGCGCGTGCAGGTGCGGTCGAGGGGCAACCCGGGTTCCAGTACTTCCAGCTCCTGCGACCCACCGAGGGTGAGTCGCGCTACTTCGTGGTCACCTGGTGGGACAGCGAGGAGTCCTTCCAGAACTGGATGACAAGCCGCGACTTCGCCAAGGGGCACGGGTCGTCGGATGGACCCGACCGCGCAGCCGCGCGTCCCCCGGTGTCCACCGACGCGACGCTCATGTCGTTCGAGGTGGTCGATCAGACCGGCCCCAGGGATCCCGGGTGAGGCCGCGCGGGGGGTCACCGGGGGGACCGCGATGAGGGTCTGCGTGGTGGGCTCCGGTGGCCGCGAGCACGCGCTGGCCAGTGTGCTCGGTCGGACGGCCTCGGTCGTCGTTACGCCCGGCAACCCGGGCATACCCGGCTCGGTCGACACCTCCCCTGAGGACCTGGACGCGGATCTGTTCGTGATCGGACCGGAGGCGCCGCTGGTGGACGGCCTGGCCGACAGGCTCCGCGCCGGTGGAAGGCTCGTGTTCGGCCCCGGCGCCGACGGCGCTCGGCTCGAGGGGTCCAAATCCTGGATGAAGGAGTTGCTCGTGGCGGCGGGGGTCCCGACAGCTGCACACGGCACCTTCACCGAGACAGGGCCGGCTCTCGAGTTCCTCGACACGATGACCCCACCGTTCGTGATCAAGACGGACGGCCTGGCTGCGGGCAAGGGCGTGTTGGTAACCGACTCGTTGACAGAGGCCCGCAACGGGGTCGAGGACTACCTGTCGGGGGTGGCCTTCGGCGATGCCGGCCAGCGCCTGGTGATCGAGGAGGGGCTCGTGGGCGAGGAGCTCTCGGTGCTCGCGGTGTGCGACGGGTCGACTGCGGTGCTGTTGCCCGAAGCGCAGGACTTCAAGCGCGCTCTCGATGGTGACCGCGGACCCAACACCGGTGGCATGGGCGCCTACAGCCCGGTTCCCGGGGTCAGCGCGGAGCTCCTCGCGACGGTCGCCGCGGACTTCGTGGAACCGACCCTCGCCGCGCTGTGTGAACGCGGCATCGACTACCGCGGCGTCCTCTACGCCGGACTCATGCTCACCGGAGGAGGCCCGAAGCTCCTCGAGTACAACGTGCGCTTCGGTGACCCCGAGACCCAGGTCGTGCTCCCGCGGCTCACCTGTGACCTTGCGTCGTTGTTGGCGGAAGCGGCGGCGGGCCGCATCGACACCGAGGTGACCTGGTCCGACGATGCAGTCGTAACCGTGGTGTGCGCCTCCGAGGGGTATCCGAGCGCACCCAGGACCGGAGATGTGATCGATGGGCTCGGACGGGCTGCCGCGATCGAGGGCGTGGAGATCTTCTTCGCCGGGGTCGGCGGTGACGCGGCGGCCCTGCACACCGCTGGTGGCCGGGTGCTGAACGTGACGGGTCGCGGAGCCGACATCGCGACGGCGCGCAACCTGGCAATGGAGGCGGTGGCCGCGATCTCGTGGCCCGGGATGCAACACCGCGGCGACATCGCGCTGCGGGCTTCCACGGTGCAGCGGTGACAGGGGCTCCGACGACAGGGGCTCCGGTCGTGGGGATCCTGGGGGGAGGCCAGCTCGCGCGGATGCTGTGTGAGGCTGCTTCGCCTCTGGGGATACACGTGAAGGTGCTCGCAGCGCGCGACGACGAAGGAGCGCGCGGGGTGGCCCCGGAGGTCGTGACCGGTGACCCGATGGACCCGATGGCGGTGCGTGGGTTCGCGGCGGCTGTGGACGTGTTGACCATCGACCACGAGAACGTCGACCACGGCTGTCTCGGTGAGCTCGAGGCAGCGGGAGTCACCGTGTGGCCATCGGTAGCGACGATGGCCTACTCGGACAAGGCACACCAGCGGGAATCGTTCGCCGCCGTGGGAATACCGGTTCCCGACTTCGTGGTGGTGGATCCTGTGGCCGACCCCGCCGGGGCGCGCAGCGTCGCTTCGGACTTCGCGCTGTCACACCCCGGCGGAGCCGTGGCCAAGGCGTCGCGGGGCGGCTACGACGGCCGTGCGGTCTGGATGCTCGACACCGCCGACCAGGGGGGCATCACCTCGCTCCTTCACACCTACCGAGGTGCGCCCCTCGTGGTCGAACAGCGCCTCGAGTTGTCCTGTGAGCTGGCGGTGCTGGTGGCTCGCCGACCATCGGGGCAGGTGGAGACCTGGCCCGTGCTGCAGACCGTGCAGGTCGACGGTATGTGCGACGAGGTCATCCATCCTGCTCCGGTTTCCCCGGAGATCGCTCGCTCGGCCCGCGCGCTGGCTGTCAGGATCGCTGAGCACACGGGATCGGTCGGAGTGTTGGCCGTCGAGTTGTTCGTCACCCCAGCCGGGGAGGTGTTGGTCAACGAGATCGCGCCTCGGGTCCACAACTCGGGCCATCTAACGATCGAGGGCTCCACCACCTCGCAGTTCGAACAGCACCTCCGGGCCATCCTCGACTGGCCTCTCGGCCCCACCGGGATGCGCACCCGGGCAGCGGTGATGGCGAACGTCGTGGGTGTCGGAAGCACCGAACCGAGGCGTCGACAGGGCCTGGCGTTCGCGGAGGTGCCCGGAGCCCATGTGCACCTCTACGCGAAGACGCCCCGCGACCGTCGCAAGATAGGACATGTCACCGTGCTCGGCGATGACGTCGAAGCACTGCGACGCGATGCGTCTGCGTGCTCCGCACTGCTCGGTGGCGGCGATGCGCGATGATGAGCGGATGCGACCCCAGCGACACGATGAGCGCTGAGACCGTGCCCTTCGCCGAGGGTGTCGCGGTGGGCATCATCATGGGATCGAGCTCGGACGGAGCGGTCATGGCGCCCGCAGCAGAGGTGCTTGCGGATCTCGGAGTGACCCACGAGGTGCGCGTCGTCAGCGCCCACCGCAGCCCGGAGCGGATGGTCGACTATGCCCGATCCGCCGGGGGTCGCGGGCTGTCGGTGATCATCGCCGGGGCGGGCGGAGCGGCTCACCTACCCGGGATGGTGGCCTCGCTCACGACGCTTCCGGTGATCGGCGTGCCCGTGCCCACCAAGCACCTGGGTGGTCAGGACTCGCTGTTGTCGATCGCGCAGATGCCGGGTGGCGTGCCGGTGGCGACGATGGCGATCGGCGGCGCACGCAACGCCGGGTTGATGGCAGCGAGGATCCTGGCTGTCGGTGACCCACCACTGGCGCAACGCCTCGAGGAACACCGCCTCGGCCTCATCGATCACTCGTTGCGGCAGGACGTGGCGCTGCAGGATTCCGCTTCGAAGCGACCCGGAGCCTGAGCACCGCCGGCTGCACCACTCAGGTCTCGGCCTTGCCGGCCGGACGGCGGTCGCTAGAAGGTCCGCGACCAACCGCCGATGGATTCGGGATCCACCTCGCCGTGGAGCCAGGCCCGGTCGATGTCCTCGTCGGCTCGTTCAACAGGTGCCTCGGGTACGGTTTGCGCTTCGGATTGCACAGACGTCGCGAACTGCTCGAGGCGCTCCTTGACCTCTTTGTGGGTGAGCCTGGGCCGACCTGTCTTCTGACGGCTCACCCCACCTGCCTCGAGCGCGCAGGAGATGCACATGGCACCCTTGGATACGCCGAAGGGGAACACCACGCACTCGCTGCAGAAGCCGTGGCCACACCTCCGGCACACCTCTTCGGAGACGCTCATCGGATGTCTCACACAACTCGCCACGATCCCATGATCGACAGGTTTCGAGCACGCCTTGAGCCTGCGTCGACCGGGCGGGCCACAATGGCGTGCGTGGATCGGAACCCTCGCAATCCGAACGTTCTCGCCCAGCGGTACGCGAGCCCGCAGTTGGCGGAGCTCTTCTCACCCGAACACAAGGTCGTCCTCGAACGACGGTTGTGGATCGCGGTCATGCGCGCTCAGGCCGAGCTCGGCGTGGCCATACCGCAGAGCGCGATCTCGGACTACGAGAAGGTGGTCACGGTCATCGACGAGGACTCGATCGCCGCTCGCGAGAGGGTCACCCGACATGACGTCAAGGCTCGTCTCGAGGAGTTCTGCGAGCTCGCGGGTCACGAGTACGCGCACATGGCCATGACCTCGCGGGACCTGACCGAGAACGTGGAGCAGCTGCAGGTGCGCGACGGGCTCGTCATGTTGCGGACCAGGGTCCTGGCTGCTCTCGCCGGTCTGGCCCGCCTGGCCGCCGAACACCGCGAGGTGGCGATCGTGGGGCGATCCCACAACGTCGCGGCCCAGGTGACCACGCTCGGCAAGCGGTTCGCGAACGCAGGCCAGGAGCTGCTGGTCGCCTTCGCATCGCTCGAGGCGCTCATAGCCGGCTACCCGTTGCGCGGCCTCAAGGGCCCGGTGGGCACCCAACAGGACATGTTGGACCTGCTGGGGGGTGATCAAGAGAAACTCGCACGCCTCGAGCGGAGCGTCGCAGAGCACCTCGGCTTCAGCGAGGTTCTGGCGAGCGTCGGGCAGGTCTATCCGAGGTCGCTCGACCTCGAGGTGGTGTCCCGGCTGGTGCAGCTCGTGTCGGCACCCGCTTCGCTCGCTGTGACGATCCGGTTGATGGCGGGCAACGAGCTCGTGACCGAGGGCTTCCGGCCGGGTCAGGTCGGTTCGTCGGCGATGCCGCACAAGATGAACGCCCGCAGCGCCGAGCGCATCGGAGGGTTCAAGGTGATCCTCGACGGTCACCTCGCGATGGCGGCGGGCCTCGCCGGGTCGCAGTGGAACGAAGGAGATGTCTCGTGTTCGGTGGTGCGCCGGGTGATGCTCCCGGATTCGTTCTTCGCCGCTGACGGGGCGTTCCAGACCTTCCTCGACGTGCTGGATGGCTTCGGTGTGTATCCGGCTGTGATCCAGCGCGAGCTCGACCGGTACCTCCCGTTCCTGGCGACAACGAAGGTGCTGACCGCAGCGGTGCGGGCGGGCGCGGGCCGCGAGGAGGCACACGAGGTGATCAAGGAGCACGCTGTGGCCGTGGCGCTGGCGATGCGTGAGCGATCGAGCGCGGACAACGACCTCCTCGATCGCCTGGCGGAGGACAGCCGTCTCGGGATGGACCGGGCGTCGCTGAGCGACGCGCTGGCCGACCCGATCTCGTTCACCGGGACCGCCGATGCCCAGGTGCAGGCTTTCGTCCGGCGGGTCGAGGGGCTGTTGGAGGTCCATCCCGAGGCCGTCGGCTACGAGCACGCGGAGGTGTTGTGAGCACCTTGAGAGACGTTCCCGACCTGGGTCTGGTGAAGGTCCACCAGGGCAAGGTCAGGGACCTTTTCGACCTCACCGACGAGACGTTGCTGATGGTGGCGAGCGATCGCCTCAGCGCTTTCGACGTGGTCATGTACGAGCCGGTGCCCGACAAGGGCAGGGTTCTCACCGCGATGTCCACATGGTGGTTCGTGGAGCTGGACGATGTGGTGGGCAACCACCTGATCTCCACGGAGCTGAGCGCTCTGCCGCCCGATGCCCGTCGACCCGACCTCGCGGGTCGGATCATGGTGTGCCGACGCGCGCAGATGCTTCCGGTCGAGTGCATCGTACGTTCGCACGTCGCGGGGTCTGCCTGGAAGGAGTACTCCGCTCACGGCACGATCCACCACATGGCCGCACCGCCGGGGATGGTCGAAGCCGACCGGCTCCCGGCGCCGATGTTCACACCGTCGACCAAGGCGGCCGTGGGCGACCACGACGAGAACATCACCTTCGATCAGGCCGTCGCCCTGGTCGGCGGTGAGATGGCGGATCGTCTCCGCTCGATCAGCCTGGAGGTGTTCGACCGGGCGCAGCGGCGTGCCTCCGAAGCCGGGTTCATCCTCGCTGACACAAAGTTCGAGTTCGGTGTGATCGCCGGATCGGGGGACAGCCCGGAGGAGCTGGTGCTCTGTGACGAGGTGCTGACGCCCGACTCGTCACGGTTCTGGGCTGCGCAGGACTGGTCGCCAGGTGCCACGCCCCATGGCTTCGACAAGCAACCGGTGAGGGATCACCTCGATGCTCTGCGTTGGGACAAGACCCCGCCTCCACCTGCACTGCCCGACCACGTCGTGCAGGCGACAGCGAATCGCTACCGCGAGGCCTACGAGCGGATCTGCGGACGCTCGCTCGACGAGTGGCCGGGAGCCTGACGCCGACAAGCAGCGCGCCACAGATCACCGCAGCGGGTTGCCGTTCACGGGTCTCCTGTGTGTCAGAGTTGGTCCCATGACCTTTGACGTGGTGGTTGAGGTGAGCCCGAGAGCCGGAATCGCAGACCCCGAGGGCGCCACGATCGAGCGGGCACTGCCAGCTCTGGGGTTCGAGGGCATCAGCGGCGTGACGGTCGGCAAGTCGATCCGCTTCACACTGCAGAGCCCCGACGAGGCGACCGCGCGCCGCGAGGTGAGCGAGCTCTGCGAACGGTTCCTGTCCAATCCGGTGATCGAGGACTCGACGGTGTCGCTTACCGAGGCGGCTCGCTGATGGGCGGCCACGTGGCCGTGGTGCAGTTCCCGGGCACGAACTGCGAGATGGATGTGGTGGACGCGCTGGCGAGCCTCGGTGTTCCGGCGAAGGTGGTGTTCCACGATGCGGAGTCACTCACAGGAGCCGAGGCCGTTGTGATCGCCGGTGGTTTCGCCCATGGCGACTACCTCCGACCCGGTGCGATAGCGCGCTTCTCACCGGTGATGGAGCCCGTTCGCCGGATGGCCGATGCGGGAGCGCCCGTGATCGGCATCTGCAACGGCTTCCAGGTCCTCTGCGAGTCGATGCTGCTTCCGGGTGCCCTCCAGAAGAACGCCGGATTGAGGTTCCGTTGCGAGATGGTCGACCTTCGTGTGGAATCGGTCGACAGTCCGCTGACATCTCGCTGCTCGGTGGGTGACGAGCTCCGAATACCGATCAACCACTTCGAGGGCAGCTACATCTGTTCACGCGAGACCCTCGAGGAGCTGACCGCCCACGACCGGGTCATCCTCCGCTACGTCGACAATCCGAACGGTTCGATGGACGACATCGCCGGGATCTGCAGTGCGGGTCGCAACGTCGTGGGGCTCATGCCGCATCCCGAGCGGGCAAGCCACGAGCTGTTGGGCTCGGTCGACGGCGTGGCCATGTTCGAGTCCATGTTGTCCTGGAGCGGCGCACTGGTGTGATCCCGAGTCGCCTCCGCCGGTCCTGCTCAGCGGCGCGGTGGGGTTCCCCGGTTGTGTCCGGTGTGCTCCAGGGGGCGTGGAACCTCAGCTGGAGCGGGGAACCCCGGCTTCACTTAGAACCTCTGTCGGAACCCCCATCTTGCGCCACGCCGGCCAGGAGATCCCCTTGCTCTCGCTGTAGTCCCTGGCGACCGACACGAAGGCCTTGCGCTTGTCGGTGATGTCCTCCGAGGCCTGGAGCTGGTCGAGCTCCGCTTCGAGGTTCATCTGCTCCTGGATCATGTCCAGCTTCGCGAGCTGGCTGGCGTCCTCGATCTCCGCGGCGATTGTGTCGAGGCGCTTGCGGATGCTCGCAGGAGTGCGTTTGCGGCCGCGCCTGGGACGATTGCGTTCGAGCGCATCGAGGTATTCCTTGACGATCCGGCTGTTCGCACGGCCCTTGGCCATTGCCTTCTTCTGGGATTCGCTGACCTGTCGCTTCGGCATTTGGTGATTGCTACACCATTGCGGTCACCGCTTTCAAGTGATCCGCCAGAGATGCGCTCATGCATTGGAGGAATTCGGCGAGTGGACCGCCTTCCACGCGATGAAATCACAGCGCTCCACAGCCTGCTACTTGCGGGCACTCGCTTGTTGAATGTCACTCGGGTTCTGTCGGTATTGGAGCGATCGGTGCCAGGTCCAAAAGGGTGGTGACGCCCGCTCGATGCTCCCCGGAGTCCGAGCGGATCGGTGGACTGGTAGCTTCGGCGCCATGTCCATTGATGCGCCGTCCGAGCCGACGCACCGTGCGCTCGGCCTCACAGACGACGAACTGTCGATGATCATCACCAGGCTGGGACGTGAACCGAACCACCTGGAGCTGGCGATGTACTCGGTGATGTGGTCCGAGCACTGCTCCTACAAGAGCTCGCGGATCCACCTGCGGCGCTTCCCGAGCGCGGGGGACCACGTGCTGGTGGGACCGGGAGAGGGCGCTGGCGTCATCGATGTGGGCGAAGGAATAGCGGTCGCGATCCGCATCGAGAGCCACAACCATCCCTCCGCTATAGAGCCCTACCAGGGCGCAGCAACCGGGGTGGGAGGCATCCTGCGCGACATCTTCTCGATGGGGGCGCGACCCGTGGCCGTCATGGATCCTCTGCGCTTCGGCCCGCTCGACGAGCCCCGTGCGCGCTGGGTCGCCGAAGGTGTGGTCTCGGGGATCTCGGGATACGGCAACTCGGTCGGCGTGCCCACCGTCGGAGGTGAGACGGTCTTCGACCGGACCTATTCGGACAACCCGCTGGTCAACGTGTTGTGCCTGGGGGTGATGCCCCGCGAGCGCCTGGTGCTCGGCCGGGCCGAGGGTGCGGGCAACCTCGCCGTGCTGCTCGGCGCATCTACCGGACGTGATGGCATCGGCGGGGTCTCGGTGCTCGCGTCGGCGGGGTTCTCGGATGCTGATTCCGATGCCGCCAAGCGCCCCAGCGTGCAGGTGGGCGACCCCTTCGAGGAGAAGCGCCTGATCGAGGCTTGCCTCGAGCTGCTGACCCGAGGGCTGGCGGTCGGCGTGCAGGACCTCGGTGGTGCGGGCATCACCTGCGCTACCGCCGAGACCGCTGCCAAGGGCGGCGCAGGCATGGACGTCTTCGTGGGAGCGGTGCCCCGGCGCGAGCCTGCGATGGAGCCCTTCGAGGTCATGACCTCGGAGTCCCAGGAACGGATGCTCGCGATCGTGGAGCCCGACAAGCTGGACGCGGTGATGGACATCGCACGCCGTTGGGAGGTGACCGCGACGGTGATCGGGGTCGTCACCGACGGCGGAGCGTTGCGGGTCCTCGACTCCGACGGACCGCGCGCCGGTGCCGAGGTGCTCGCGGATGTGCCAGCGGTGTCCCTCGAGGACGAGGCGCCGCTGTACGACCGCGAACGCCGTGAGCCCGGGGACCTAGAAGCGCGGCGAGCCCAGTCACCCGACGAGGTCGCGTGCCCCGACCCCGCAGGCGACCTCTGTTCGATGCTGGCGGACACGTCCTGGGTCTGGTCGCAGTACGACCACATGTTGTTCCTCAACACGGTGACCGCTCCCGGAGCGGATGCGGCGGTCCTGCGCCTGCGCCATCCGCTGACCGGCGCTGAGACAGGCCGTGGCCTCGCGCTGACCACCGACGGCAACCACCTGTGGTGCGCCGTGGATCCCCGGGCCGGGTCGGCTGCAACGATGGTCGAATCCGTGATGAACCTCGCTGTGGTGGGTGCGCGTCCGCTCGCGATGGTCAACTGCCTCAACTTCGGCAACCCCGAGCATCCGGAGGTGATGTGGCAGCTCTCGGAATCCGTTGACGGGCTCTCCGAGGCACTTGTGGCGTTCGACGTGCCATGTGTGGGTGGCAACGTGAGCCTCTACAACGAATCAGCCGGCGACGACATAGATCCCACCCCGGTGATCGGTGTGGTCGGCATGGTCGAGGAGCTGTCACGTCCCGCTCCGGGGCCGACCATGGTGCCCGGAGCGACCTTGGTGGTGGTGGGAGCGCTCGCCGACGATGGCGATGCCCTCGCGGGCTCGCGCTGGGCGGCTCTGCACGACTGCCGCGGCCTCGGGCGCCTGAGGTCGGTGGACCTCGCTGCTGCCGCACGGACCGCCGAGGCGGTGCGCACAGCAGTTCTCGCTGGGACAGAGCTGGGTGAGGGAGTGCTGGGCGCGCACGATGTCGCCGATGGGGGGATCGGTCTTGCGCTGGCTGAGATGGCCGTCCGGAGCGGCATCGGCGCAACGATCCCCGCGATCGCGGACCACCGCGAGCTGTTCGCGGAGACCCCCGGAAGGGCCGTGTTGTGCGTCGGGGAGGACTATCTCGAGGCGGTGCGGGAGCACTTCGGTGCCGCAGGGGTGCCCGTTTCGACACTGGGAAGCGTCGGTGGTGATCGTCTGGTGATCGACGGCCTCGTTGACCTGCCTGTCGACGAGCTCGAACGGCGCTGGCGCACGGTGCTGCCCGAGGCGCTGGGCACCGGGACCGTCCGCGACTGATCCACCTCTGGGGTTCATCGGCGTCGTTCGGGTAGCATCGAGGGGTCCATGCACACGCGGCCGCGTCCTGGTACCGGGAGAGACTCATGACCCACTCCGCAGAGAGGGCTGCGCGCCCCCGGATCGCAATGATGTCGGCGTTGGTCCTTGCTCTCGCGCTCGTCGGGTCGGCCTGCCTCGGCCCCACGCAGTTCGATCCGACGGGGCGCGCTCCGGTGGGCAATCTGGAGGTCGTCAGGGACGCCGCAGGGGGTATCCGAGTTAGCGGATGGGCTCTCGACCCTGAGACAGCGGCACCCATCCCGGTGAAGGTGGGTGTGGCCGGCGTCATCCGTCAGACGACCGCGAACCTGTTGCGCCCCGACGTCGCGCGCGCCTATCCGGGCAAGGGACCCCGGCACGGCTTCGACTACACCTACGGGCCCCTGGAGCCCGGAGAGCGCGCGATCTGCGTGTGGGTCGACAACACGGTGGGTCGAGGAGACGACCGCCTTCTCGGTTGTCGCCACGTAATGGTGACCGACGGCACACCGCGGGGCAGCCTGGAGACGGTTGCATCACCCAAGGCGCGCAGCATCACCGTCTCCGGGTGGGCCTTCGATCCGAACTCTCCCGCTTCCGCGGAGGTGGCGGTCACCGTCGACGGGAACTCCGCTGCCCGGCTCACGGCCAACGGAAGCAGACCTGACGTCGGCCGCATCTTCAAGCGGTCCCGCTCGGGCTTCCTCACCGAGGTGGCGGCAACCCCGGGTCGCCACCAGGTCTGTGTCGCAGTGTTCAACGTCGGTTTCGGTCAGCACCGGTTGCTGGGTTGCCGCTACGTGACGGTTGCGGAATCCACCGCGGACCGCAGACCCAACGGCTATCTCGACCAGGTTCGCCCGACCGGCCCGGACTCCGTGCACGTGGAGGGCGTCGCGAGCGACCCCGACGGCGCGACCGGCCTGCGGGTGCGTCTCGACATCGATCCCGGTTCGCCGAATGCCACCTCGGTTGTTCTCGGAGTCCTCAACGGCAGGTTCGCGGCCGATCTGAGTGGGCTCGCACCCGGACTGCACACGATCTGTCCAACGGGTCTCGACGTCGACACAGGGCGGGGAGGAGTCCGGGGCAACCGGGCGTTCATCTGCGGTTCGGCGGTGCTCGGTGACGTAGCGGTGGGCACCGGAGGCGCGGCACGCGACCCGGTCTGGGTCGCACCCCCGTCCGGCAATCCCCTTCGGATGACCAGCCGCGACGCCGGGGTGTCGGCCCAGCTCAGCGACGGCTCCACGATGTGGTTCTTCGGCGACACCCTGGAACACGATCGCGTTGGCGACCTGCGGTACTTCGTGAACAACTCCGCGGCCTGGGCGGCGGCCGGCTCGCCGACGGTCACCCGCGACGGTGTCGACAACAGCGGTGCCGATCCCGCTCCGTGGCAGTTCGTGGACCCGCCGTCGGACTTCTGTGCCGGTCGCACCTTCCCGAATGCAGCGCTGTGGCCGGAGTCCGCAGTCGCGGTCCCCCAGGCGAACGGCACCGACCGGATCCTGGTGTTCATGTCGAAGGTCTGTCTCGGCAGCGGGTTCCTCGACATCGAGGGCAGGGGGATCGCGCTGGCGGAGCTCACCTACGACCCGAACAACAAGCCGATCGACAAGCCGATCAAGGGTCAGGTGACCCGGCTCGACCTGTTCGGACCCGCCCACCCGTACGGGCGCGCCGCAGTGCTGGGCCCCGACGACCAGACGATCTACGCGTACGAGTGCGGACGCTTCGACCCCGACGTGCCGTTCGAGCTCCGACCCTGCACGGTCGCCCGTGTCGGCTTCGCTGGTCGTGCGAACCCGGCCAACTGGCGCTACTGGACCGGTTCGCTGGGCGACGACTTCGCGGATGGGACCAAGTGGGGCCCTGACGCTTCGGCCGCCACCAGGCTCGAATCGCCGACGGGAACCGAGGTGGCGGCACCTGTGGCGGCGTTCACGCTCACCCGGGACCGTACCCATGATGCGTACCTGATGGTCTACAGCCCGTTCCCCGGTTTCACCGATCGCGTGGAGGTGCGGGTCTCCACCACGCCTGTCGGCCCGTTCACGGACCCGGTCACCGTGATGCTGCCGGGGTGCATGGATACGTCGGGAGGGGCCAAGTACTACTGCTACGCCGGCACCGCGCAACCATCGCTCAGCAAACCGGGATTTCTGGGCATCGGCTACTACGACCAGTTGATCACCCCCAGTCCCAAGCGCGGCCAGTACATGGCGGTCACCGTGCCCTTCACGGTGGTCCTGACCGGACCTTGATGGCCACCCCTTGAATCCCTGCCACCAGAGCCCCTGCAAGGAGCGCCGATGGCCGTGAGTCCGAGCAGTTGACCACGGGACGCTTCGCTCCGAGCCCGACCGGCGATCTGCACCTCGGGAACCTGCGCACAGCGGTGCTCGCATGGTGCCTGGCCCGCCGCGAGGCAGGACGCTTCCTGATTCGCATGGAGGATCTGACCACCGGGGAGATCGAGCCCGAGATGCTCGCGAACACATCCGCGCGCCAACTCGCCGACCTCGCGTCGCTCGGCATCACCAGCGACGGCCCGGTCCTGCGCTCGTCGGAACGGATCGATGCGTACCGGTGCGCGATCGACCGACTCAGCGATGCAGGATCGACCTATCCGTGCTTCTGCAGCCGCCGTGAGATCCGCGACGCGGTGCAGGCCCCCCACACCACCGGTACGGCCGGGAGATACCCGGGGACATGCGCAGGGCTCGACGACCGTCAACGTGCCGAGCGTCTCGCGACCGCAAGAGCGCCGGCCCTGCGCCTCCGCAGCGCAGGAGCCGGCGTGGAGGTCCATGACGAGCTCCTCGGGACCGTTCAGGCGACCGTGGACGACTTCGTGCTCCGCAGGGGCGACGGCCTGCCCGCCTACAACCTGGCCGTGGTCGTCGACGATGCCGCCCAGGGTGTGGACCAGGTGGTGAGGGGTGATGACCTGTTGGACACCACGCCCCGCCAGGTCCTGTTGGCGCATCTGTTGGGGATCGACCCGCCGCGCTACCTGCACGTGCCGCTGGTCCTCGGACCCGACGGTGAACGGCTCTCGAAGCGCCACGGTTCGGTGACCTTGACGGACCTGGCTGCAACGGGGAAGACGTCCGAGCAGGTCCTGGCGATGATCGCCGGTTCGCTCGGGATGGTCGACCTCGACGAGGGTGTGAGCATCGGGGACATCTGCGAACGTCTCGACCCCGCGGCGATTCCCCGCGAGCCGTGGATCTTCGACCCCGGTGCCGCCTCGGTGTCCGGGCGGAGCGTGTGACACGATGGTTCTGTGACGAGCGAGGGTGCACCCGAGCCCCAACGATCGGTTGCCGGTACCGATGACCCCCCGACCGGTGTCTTCGACCAGGGTGGCGCCGGTGGGTCGGATCGAGCCGACGGGGGCAAGCCACGCGAGGCATGCGGGGTCTTCGCGGTGTACGCACCGGGCAAGCCCGTGGCTCACCTCGCCTACCTCGGGATCTACGCCCTGCAGCACCGGGGCCAGGAGTCCGCCGGTATAGCCGCATCCGACGGCGAACACATGACGGTCGTGAAGGACATGGGGCTCGTCTCGAACGTCTTCGACGACCGCACCCTCGCTGCGCTCGACGGAGACCTGGCGATCGGCCACACCCGCTACTCGACGACCGGGTCGAGCATGTGGAAGAACTCCCAGCCGGTGTTCCGCGACGTGGAGCACACCCAGTTCGCGCTCGCGCACAACGGCAACCTCGTGAACACCGCGGAGCTCGCCCAGCAGGCAGGTGTGCTGCCGGGAACCGTTTCGAGTGACACCGAGGCGATGTGCGAGTGGATCAGCCGTTCGGTCGGCGAGCACGGCCGGGACGAAGCAGGTGCCCTGACGGCGGCTCTGACTGAGGTGCTGCCACGCTTCCAGGGCGCGTTCTCGCTGGTCGTGATGGACCGCTCCCGCATCATCGGCGTTCGTGACCCCCGGGGATTCCGCCCGCTGTGTCTGGGTCGGCTCGACGGTGGCTGGGTGCTCGCATCGGAGACCCCGGCACTCGACACCGTCGGAGCGAGCTTCGTCAGGGAGATCGATCCCGGGGAGATGGTCGTGATCGACAGCGCGGGCATCCACTCGTCGCGACCGTTCCCCGACGAGGAAACCGATCCGAAGCTGTGCCTGTTCGAGTTCGTCTACTTCGCCCGGCCCGATGCCGAGCTCTACGGGCGCAACGTCCACCAGGCGAGGGTCCGCATGGGCGAGCGCCTCGCCGAGCAGGCTCCTGTGGAGGCCGATCTCGTCATGGGTGTCCCGGAGTCGGGGATACCGGCAGCCGAGGGCTACGCCCGTCGCAGCGGGATCCCCTTCGGCCAGGGTCTCGTGAAGAACCGCTACATCGGCCGCACGTTCATCGCGCCCAGCCAGGAGATGCGTTCGCTCGGGGTGCGCATGAAGCTCAACCCGCTGCGTGAGCAGATTGCCGGGCAACGCCTCGTCGTCGTCGACGACTCGATCGTGCGCGGGACCACGACGCGTCAGATGGTCCAGATGCTCCGCGACGCCGGAGCCGAGGAGATCCACATGCGGATCTCCTCCCCGCCGTACCGGTGGCCTTGCTTCTACGGCATGGATACCGGGGCGCGCTCGGAGCTGCTCGCGGCCGACATGGAGGTCTCCGAGATCCGTGACTTCCTGGGCGTCGACACCCTCTCCTACTTGACCCTGGACGCGCTCGTCGAAGCGATCGGTGCTCCCGGCGCCGGCTTCTGCTCGGCGTGTCTCACCGGTGATTACCCGGTGGAGATCCCCGCCGGCACGGGCAAGGGGGTTCTCGAAGGCGGCACGACCGAGCGACCCGAACCCCAATCCCTGTTCCAGGGCTCGATGTTCGACGACAACGGCGGAACCCTTCCATCCGAGGAGGCCGCCATGGCAACCACCGGTGGAACCGACGGGCCCCCGGAGGAACCAGGTGGGTGAGACCTACGAATCGGCGGGTGTGTCGATCGACGCCGGCGCCGAGGCGGTGAAGCGGATCGGTCAGCACGTGCGTTCGACGTTCCGTCCGGAGGTGATCGGGGACATCGGTGGATTCGGTGGCCTGTTCCGCTTCGAGGCCTCCCGCTACCGGGACCCGGTTCTCGTATCCACCACCGACGGGGTCGGGACAAAGGCGATGGTCGCCCGGGCGGCCGGGCGTTTCGACACCATCGGGCGGGACCTGGTCGCGATGTGCGTGGACGACCTGGTCTGCCAGGGAGCCGAACCGCTGTTCTTCCTCGACTACATCGCGGTCGGCAAGCTCGATCCCGACCAGGTCGAGGAGCTCATAGCCGGTGTCGCGCAGGGATGCCGTCAGGCGCGTTGCTCGCTCGTCGGGGGAGAGATGGCCGAGCACCCCGGCGCGATGGAACCCGGCGAGTTCGACCTGGTCGGGTTCGCGGTCGGTGTCGTGGAGCGCGAAGCGATGCTCCCGCGCGATGTCTCGGTCGGCGACGCCGTCATCGGGGTGGAATCGCCCGGGTTGCGTTCCAACGGATACTCGCTCGCCCGGCGTCTGGTGTTCGACGTGGCGGGGTTGTCCCTCGGCGACCGGCTCCACGACGCAGCGGGTGCCCCGACCGTCGAGGAGGAGTTGCTGCGTCCGTCGGTGATCTACGCACCCGCGATCGCCGAGGTGCTCGCGCAGGTGGAGGTCCATGCGCTGGTCCACGTCACCGGCGGCGGCCTGCCCGGCAACGTCGACCGGGTGCTGCCCGAGGACCTCGACGCGGTGATCGACCCCGGAACCTGGGAGCCACCAAGGATCTTCACCGAGCTCCAGCGCATCGGGTCGGTGTCGGATGCCGAGATGCGCAGGGTGTTCAACATGGGGATCGGAATGGTCGTCGTCACGCCCGAGGACCAGGCCCA
Source organism: uncultured Microthrixaceae bacterium (assembly GCA_964454385.1). Classification (GTDB taxonomy): domain Bacteria; phylum Actinomycetota; class Acidimicrobiia; order Acidimicrobiales; family Microtrichaceae; genus JAMLGJ01. Next base: position 5,886 of record CAYVYG010000011.1, on the reverse strand, counting down.
CCGGGCACTCGACGTCCTGCGGGCACAGGGTCACCCGGCCCGCGTGATCGGTGCGGTGGCTCCGGGCTCGGGCGAGGTCCAGTTCCTCGGGTGATGGAGCGATTCGAGGCACCCCTGGCCCACGGGTCCCTGTCGGGATTCGACGACTACCCGGTGCACCAGGTGGCCGAGACGGTGCGGCACGCCGCGACCAGTGACCGCAACTTCTATGACCGCTACTACTTCAACTGCCACGCGAACGACGGTGGGGCGTTCCTGGTCCTCGGTCTCGGCCAGTACCCGAACCTTGCCACCCAGGATGCGTTCGCTCTGTTGGTCACCGGTGCGACCCACCGGGTGGTCCGTTCCTCCAGGACGATGGGTGATCGCATGGACACCTCGGTCGGTCCGTTGGCGGTGGAGGTCCTCAGGCCGTTGCGGGAGCTGCGGATCAGCTGCGAACCCAGAGACGCCACCGAGGCCTCGTACGGGCTCGCGTTCGACCTGCGCTGGAACGCCTCGATACCGGCCTACGAGGAGCCCCGTCAGTTCCAGCGCATGCACGGCCGGGTGCTCTTCGACACGATGCGCCTCGCCCAGACCGGGCGCTGGGCGGGCTGGATCGCACTCGACGGGTACCGCTGGGAGGTGAGCCCCGATCGCTGGTGGGGGACCAGGGACCGGAGCTGGGGGGTCCGCCCGGTCGGTGAGACCGAACCACCGGGGATCCGCACCGAGGGCCAGATGCAGGGGTTCTGGAACTACGCTCCGATGCAGTTCGAGGACCACTCGATCCTCTACATGCTCAACGAGCACGACGACGGCACCCGTGTGATCGAAGAAGCCGTGCGGATCCACGAGGACCCGGCGCGGCCTCCCGAACCACTGGGACGTCCCGAGCACTCGGCGGTGCTGAGCCCCGGTACGCGGCGGATCGAATCGTCGGTGATCTCGTTTCCCGACGCACCTGGCGGTGCTTTCGAGGTCGGCGTCGAGCCCCTGTTGGACGCGTGGCTGCTCATGGGCACCGGCTACGGGCTCGAGGAGGACTGGCGCTTCGGCATGTACCAGGGCCCGGAGGTCACCCAGTGCGTGGAGCTCGACTACGTCGCTGATGCGGACCGACTCTTCGGTCTGGTCGACCAGGCCGCCCGTTTCACCCAGCAGGGCGGGGGATCTGCCGGATCCGTCGGTTACGGCTTGCACGAGTTCTTCTTCGTCGACACCTTCGGTCGCTACGGCCTCTCCGGCTGGGACCCAGCGATCGCACAGCAGTGGGAGTAGCAGCGCCGCCTGTCGCCACCCCTCGTTCTGTCCTGCCCCGGTCGCCGTTTTCGGGGATCCCCGCAGGACAGAACGGGTGTTGGGCTTGATCGGGGTCCGGCGGGTCATCCGGGTAACCTCTCGTTGATGGCAGACACCCCCACCCCCGCTTACTCGGTCCGCATTCGCGTCCGGATGGACAACGAACCGGGGATGCTGGGACGGGTGGCGATCGCGATCGGCGAGGTCGGCGGCAACATATCGGCGCTGCAGGGTTTCGAGGTCAAGTCCGCGGCGCTCGACGAGGACCTGGTGGTCAACTGCTCGAGCGAGGCGCACCAGGAGCAGGTCCGCGCCGCACTCGAGGACCTCGACGGGATCGAGATCCTCGAGTTCGAGGACCGCACGTTCGCGATGCACGAGGGTGGAAAGATCGAGGTGCTGAGCCTCGCTCCGGTGCGAGACATCGAGGATCTGTCGATGGCTTACACGCCGGGGGTCGCCCGCGTGTGCAAGGAGATCGAGAAGAACCCGGCAGCGGCGCATGAGTACACGATCAAGCGCAACACGGTGGCCATCGTCTCCGACGGCACCGCGGTGCTGGGTCTGGGTGACATCGGCCCGGAAGCGGCGATGCCCGTCATGGAGGGAAAAGCACTCCTGTTCAAGCACTTCGCGGGAGTGGATGCGTTCCCGGTGTGCATCAACACCTCCGACGTCGAGGAGATCATCGAGACGGTCCTGCGTCTCGAGCCGACCTTCGGCGGGATCAACCTGGAGGACATAGCGGCACCGGGCGCGTTCGAGGTGGAGGAACGCCTCGATGCGGCGATGGACATCCCCGTGTTCCACGACGATCAGCACGGCACCGCCATCGTCACCCTGGCGGCGCTCGAGAACGCTCTGCGGATCGTCGACAAGAAGATGCACGAGATCCGAATCGTCGTCGCAGGTGTCGGCGCGGCCGGGGTGGCGGTCTCCAAGATCCTGATGAACGCTGGTGCTGCCAACGTGATCGGATGTGACCGACTGGGGGCGGTCCACCAGGGACGTGAGGGCATGAACACCTCCAAGCAGTGGTTCGCCGAGAACACGAACCCTGAAGGGTTCCGCGGTTCGCTGTCAGAGGCGATGCCTGGTGCGGATGTGTTCATCGGGTTGTCGGGACCGGACCTGATAGCGGTCGACGACGTCGCGTCCATGGCCTCACGCCCGGTGGTGTTCGCTATGGCGAACCCCGACCCGGAGATCCGGCCCGAGCTGATCAGGGACATCGCGGCGGTGATAGCCACCGGTCGCTCCGACTTCCCGAACCAGATCAACAACGTGCTCGCCTTCCCGGGGGTGTTCCGTGGCGCGCTCGACGCCGGCGCCAAGCGGATAACCGAGAACATGAAGGTTGCGGCGGCCAGGGCGATAGCGTCGACCATCGACGAGGACTCCCTCGCCCCGGACCACATCATCCCCTCGGTTTTCCACAAGGGCGTCGCTCCTGCGGTAGCGGAGGCCTGCGCCGAGGCCGCTCGGGCCGACGGCGTATGCCGCTAGCAGGCAGCGCAAACGGGACCGCTGGTCTGGGGCTCCTGCCCATTTCGGGCGGGGGCGTGTGGCTGGCATACTCACTCGGTGTCTACGGGGGCGATGGCGGGTGATCACACGACACCCGTGACCGACGGGAGCGCCGGCGCGACCGCGGGCGGCCCGTCCGAGCGGCTCATGTCGGCGTGGCTCGGCCGGCGGGTCGAGGGACGTGAGCGACTCGCCGAGTTGCTCCTGGTGGTTGTGGCGGCGGTCGTTGCGTGGGCATTCCGCTTCGTCCAGGACGACGCGTTCATCACCTACCGCTACGCACGAAACCTTGCGCGGGGTGAGGGCCTGGTGTTCAACCCCGGCGAGCGCGTCGAGGGCTACACCAACTTCGCCTGGACCGCGATCCACGCCCTGCCGGAGCGCCTCGGGTGGTCCACGCCGATCTTCTCGCAGCTTCTCGGCATCGCGATGATGGTGGCCTGCGTCGCGGTGGTGCTGCGGATCACCGCCAGGCTGTTCTCCTCATCGGTGCCCGACGGCGAGGGTTTCGCGTTGCTGGTCGGGTTGGTGCTCGTCGCCAACATGACCTTCCTCGTGTACTCCACCGGAGGGCTCGAGACGATGATGCAGACGCTCGCGCTCATGGCGGTCACCTGGGCGCTGCTCGATGCGCTGGTCGACCGCGCACCTCTGTCGAGCAGGTGTCTCCTGACGGCAGGGCTCTTCGCCGGGATCGCGATCCTCACGCGGTTGGATTCGGTGGTCTACCTGGTCGGGCTGTACGCAGGGGTGCTGCACCGCCAGCGTGGCGGAGCCGATCGCCCGACCCGCGTGCTCGCACGCACCGTCGGCCTCTCAGCGCTCCCGGCGGCGCTGCTGGTCGTCCCGTGGCTCGTGTGGAAGCTCGACTACTACGGCGAGCTGCTCCCGAACACCTTCTTCGCCAAGTCGGCGTCGGGCCCGCTCCAACCGATCCTGTACGGGCTGTTGTACGTGTTGGGCTACCTCCTCAGCTACGGGACCTTCCTGTTGGTGGGCAGGTTCATGCGCCATCGCCGGAGTTTCTTCGCGATCCCCGGCGTCGCGGCTCTGTTCGCGGTGGTGCCGCTGTGGTTGGCCTACGTCGTCTACGTCGGGGCTGACTTCATGGAGTACCGGTTCCTGGTGGTCCTGACCCCGTTGCTCGCGATGCTGGCCGCCTGGCTGCTCGACCGCTTCGTGAACCTCCGCAGCCAGGTGTTGTTGGTGGCGCTGCTGTTGGTGTTCTCCCTCGCCCACCGGTTCGTGGTGCCCCCGTTGGCGTTCCCGGTGCTCTCGTTCCGCACGATCAACCACTGGCCCACTGATTCGGATACCACCTGGTACGCCCTGGGGTCCCTCCTGGCGCACAACTTCCCCGGTGGCGCGGAGGTCGAGGGTCAACCGGTCATCGCTGTGGCGCCACTGGGGGTGATCTCTTACTTCTCCGATCTCGAGTCCATCGACATGCTGGGCCTCACCGATGCAACGGTTGCCCGTCACGGCGATGACGCCCAGATGTACTACCCGGGCCATGTGAAGATGGCCACGCCCGGATACCTGGAATCCCGGGGGGTCGAGCTGATCATCGGTCAACCCGGTCCGGTGCGCGATCCCGAACGCTACGACGGCTACCGCCTCAGCCAGCTGGTGCAGGTGTACCCGGTGGTCGACCTGCGCGAATTGCCCGAGGAAGCGGTGGTGGTGGAGCTGCCGGCGACCACCACACCTGACGGCACCGATATCGTCTGGCCGACGATCTACCTGGGCGGCAACGAGCGGGTCGACGACGCGATCGAGCGCAATGGATGGGTCGTCAAGCCGATCGTGCGCGATTGCGACCCCGACGACCTCGACAATTGGCTGACGCGCCTGGTGGCGAGCCGCACCTGCCCCGATCTCTGAGCAGCGTCCCGGCCGCACCCCGGCTAGGAGCGGGCCGGGGTGGCCGATCGGGACTTGAGGCGCATGAGTGGCTTCTCCACCCATCGGTGACCCAGCTCCGTGGTGAGCACCAGCATCGGAAGGTAGGCGATCACCGCCACGAGAGGCTCGCCGGGTACGAGGTTCACCAGCACGACGAACAGGGGTACGTGGATCAGGTAGATCGCGTAGCTGCGGACCCCGATGACGATCGCCGGCTTCCAGGACAGCACCGGGCGCAGCCAGTGATCGGGGGTGCGAACCATCGCGAACACCACCACTGCGGTGCAGAAGCTGCAGATCGTGAAGCCGAACTCACCCCAGTAGAGCCCGTCGTCGAGTGATCCTCCCTCAGATGGAGAGAAGGGCACGAACACCCCGAAGGGCCGCGCGAACGCCGTCCCGAGGAACACAGTGACGGTGAACGCGATGGCGGCGACGGTGGCAGCGTGGCGGGTGAGCTTCGCGAACCGATCGGTGAGCTCGACCGGGAGCCTCGCGTTCCAGAAAGCGAGCACCACCCCGAGCATGATCGCGTCCGGACGTTGGTACCAGGCGAATACCGGACCCACGTGCCCCAACAGCCGTGCAGCCGAGATGAACACGTAGGCGCACAGGAACACCGTCATGAGCGGGGTGACCAGGCGGCGCCTCACTGCGAACAGCGTGACAAGCACGCCGAAGACGTAGTAGTGCTCCTCGACCGAGAGGCTCCAGAGCTGGATGAGCGGACGGATCTCCGGAACACCGTCGACGAGGATCTCCGCACCTACGGGGTGGATCACGTGGTACAGGTAGAAGCTGCCTGCGATGGCGTCGCTCTTGGTGCGTGCCCAGAGGTCGCCGTAGGTGATGTCGTCGGGAAGCCCCGCGGTCGTGCCGGAGCCGTGGACGACCATGGTGATGTAGATCGCCACGACCGTCACGCCGATCACGATGTAGAGCATCGGCAACAGCCGTAGCGCGCGCCGCTTGTAGAAGTTGCGAAGGCTGATCGAGCCCGACTTGCGGTCCTCTTCCAACAACAGGGTGGTGATCAGGAACCCGCTCACCACGAAGAACACGTCGACGGCAGCCGCGAAGCTCGCGAAGTTGAAGTAGCTGAAGTGGGCGAACAGGACCGCCACCATGAAGTACCCGCGCAGCCCGTCGAGGGGCGGTTGGTGGCCGAGT
>CAYVYG010000010.1:0-22717 GCA_964454385.1 uncultured Microthrixaceae bacterium | reverse complement strand
TGAACTTACCTTGCCGGCTGAACTTCCCTTGCCGGGCGAACTTCCCTTGCCAGCTGACTTGGTGAACTCGGCGCCCCCGGCCTTGGCCGGACGCGCTTCGGCGGATTTCTCCCGCGAGCCCGCGCTGATGGGAGCGTCGTCACGGTGCTTCGAATAGACATTGCGGGTTATGTAGTGGTTGGTCCCGATCCTGCAGAGGTTCTGGGTGCACCAGTACAGTGCCAGGCCCGCCGGGAAGCCGAAGGAGATGATCGGCAGGAAGAACGGCATGAACTTCATGATCATCTGCTGTTGCGGATTGGCGCTCGCGTTCGTGTTGCGAGCCTGGAGCTGACGATTCTGGACGATGCCCGTGATGAGCATGATCAGCAGCAGAGCCAAGAAGGGCAGTGCGACCAGGACGCTCATCTTCAGTGCGTCGCTGGCTGACAGGCTGAGGTCCATCCCCAGGAAGTTCATGTCGCTGGTGTTCGACAGCGCTTTGTACATCTCGCTGCCGGGGTTGAGGTGCGACGGTTCGAAGACCTGATCGGTGAAGACCCACCGGGTCGGTTCGGCACCGGTCATGGTCTGACCGGCTATGTGACCGATACCGCTTCCCAAGCCTCCCGCACGCACCGTGAGACCGCGCATGAGCTGGTACATGATGATGAAGACGGGCATCTGGGCCAGCAGCGGTAGGCACCCACCGAGCGGGTTGATCTTGTGCTCCTTGTAGAAGGCCATCAACTCCGCGTTCAGCTTCTCGCGATCGTTCTTGTACTTCTCCTGTATGCGCTTCATCTCGGGCTGCAATCTCTGCATCTCGAGCATCGAACGCGTGCTCTTCACCGTCAGAGGTGTGATGAGGACCATGACCAACACTGTGAGGCCCATGATCGCGAACCCATAGTTGGGTATCAGCGTGTAGAAGAAGTTCATCACCGAGCCAAGGGCATCGAACAGAGGTTCGAACATCAATCTCCTCCCGATCCATCCACGCCGGTCCCGGGAACCGGGTCGAAGCCGGATGTCCCCCAGGGGTTGCAACGTGCGACCCGGCGGACACCCAGCCACAGACCACGCACCGGCCCGTGCGCCTCGATGTCTTCGATCGCGTAGGTGGAACAGCTGGGTACGTGACGACACGGCGATGGTCGATCCGCCCGCGCCACTTGATATGCCCTCACCGGTGCCACGAGGACCTTCCTCACCAGAGAGTGCGAGGGGTTCGCGACGGCGTGCTGAGCACCCGATTGAGTGCTCACAGCACTGATCCAGTGCTTGTTGATCGGGTGCTCGCTGACCCGGTGCCAGCCGATCCGATGCGGGACAGTGCTCGGCTCACCCAGGAACTGAGCTCGCGGTGGTCCGGTTCCCGGGAACACCTCCCGATGCTCACCAGATACCAGCCGCGCGGCAGCGTTCCGCCTCGTTCGCACGCACGCATGATGGCTCGGAGCCTTCTTCGGATCCGGTTCCGTTCGACTGCTGATCCATAGCTCCTGGGAATCGAGTAGGCGATCGCAGTGGCCGCCGGTCCGATCTCCGGATTTGGATCGGCGAACGCTATCCGTAACGGACCCTCACGCACAGTGGTTGAACGAGCGCGCAGATGACCGAACTGCGATCGCCGGTTGAGGCGTCCGACCACTTGGTCCACCGGTCAGGCCGACAGCCTCTGGCGACCCTTGCGACGACGGCTCTTGATGATCGAACGCCCCGCACGATCCGACATGCGGTGGCGGAACCCGTGCTTGCGTGCCCGTCGGCGCCTGTTTGGCTGGTATGTGCGCTTCACGATCTGTCTCCGGTCCTGTGTCTCGGTACCTGTATCTCCGGGCCCTTGTCCGATCTGTGCCCCCGGTTCGCTGAACCGGACCCGTTCGCTGAACCTGGCTCCAGCCAGTCGGCATCCGATCCGTTGCCCGGGTCGGGGTGACGGTGACACCATCGGACGTACGGGGATCCGGACCTCAGCCCGCGACTCAACCCGACAACGTTACGTGAGGCAGGTTCCCGGCGCCAACCCGGACCCCCGACCGGCTGCACGGCATCCATGTGTTGCCCACCACGCAGTTGCCAGGCGAAGAAGTAGTGACTAGCTTCGCTGAGGTGTCGAGCACGGCTCGGCATTTTGTCATATCTACTTTCTCCACAGTATGTGGATCGAGCTGTGGAATACCCGGATTGCATCGTGGACCGAGTGGGGCGGTCAGCAGTCCCGATGCGTCCGAGCGATGAGCGGTTCCGACGGTCCGGTCCCGGGAACCCTCGCTTGGAGGACCAGCGTTGAGCACTGATGCCACAGCCGTCTGGGACGCGGCGGCCGCTGTGTTGGCCGAACAGGTCACCGAGACGGTCTGGAACTCCACCTTCCTCGAGTTGACCGCTATCGACATCACCGATGACACCCTCATCCTGTCGGTGCCGTCCCAGCTCCTCCGGCAACGGATCGAGCAACGCTACCGGGGCCTGATCGAGGCGGTCCTCGCGGACGAGGGACACAGCTCGCTCCAGGTCGTCTTCGAGGTCGAGGTGCACCCAGCGCTCCCTGCGCGTGATGACGACAAGAGCCCCGAATCCCCCAGGGCCGGCATCAACTCTCCCGGTGCGGCTGCCTCCCACCACTCGGTGGTGGACATCAGAGACGACCACCGAACCGGCCACGAGCACGCCGGGAGGCATGCCACCTCCTCCTCGGCACCGTCGGCTCGAACTGCACCCGACGGGCCGATACCCGAGCGGACGAATCCGGACAGCACCAAGCGCCCCTACACCTTCGACACCTTCGTCACCGGACCTTCCAACCGCTTCGCCCACGCGGCTGCGCTGTCGGTCGCGGAGACACCGGCGCGCACCTACAACCCGTTGTTCGTCTACGGCGGCGCCGGGCTCGGGAAGACCCACCTCCTGTACGCCATCGCTGGGTACGTCAAGCAGAACTACTCGTCGTTCAGGGTCCGTTACATCTCGACCGAGACGATGCTCAACGAGTTCGTCGAGGCCATCCGCAACGGCACCCAGCAGGCCTTCAAGCAGCACTACCGCGAGATCGACGTCCTGTTGGTCGACGACATCCAGTTCATGGAGGGCAAGGAACAGCTCCAGGAGGAGTTCTTCCACACCTTCAACACCCTCCACGAGGCCCAACGTCAGATCGTCCTGTCATCGGACCGGCCACCGGACGCGATCGCAACGCTCGAGGACCGCCTGCGGAGCCGGTTCAAGATGGGACTCATAACCGACATCCAACCCCCCGACTTCGAGACCCGACTCGCGATCCTCCGCAAGAAGGGCGCTCAGGCCGGATCCCGGGTGCCACCGGAGGTCCTCGAGTTCATCGCCACCAGCATCACCTACAACATCCGCGAGCTCGAGGGTGCTCTCATCAGGGTTAACGCCTATGCCTCGCTCAACGACACCGAGCTCGACGTTCCCCTCGCCCAGAACATCCTCTCGGACATCCTCAACGCATCGAAACCACGGCTCATCACCGCTCCGATGATCCTCGAGAAGACCGGTGAGCAGTTCGGCTTCACCATCGACGAGCTGTGCAGCACCAGGCGTAGCCGTGACCTGGTTCATGCCCGACAGGTCAGTATGTACGTCTGCCGCGAGCTCACCGATCTCTCCTACCCGCAGATCGGCGCGGAGTACGGCGGCAAGGACCACACCACGGTGCTCTACGCATACGAGAAGATCTCCAAGTTGATGGAGGAGCGCCGCAAGACATATGAGGACGTGACCGCTCTCATACAGACGGTCCTGTCCGGAAGATGACCGCCACCGCCGACCGTCCCGACTTCGCCGAACAGATCAGCGCGTCGTGCCACTGGGATGGGGATCGCGCTGGCGGCTATCGGTGGAAGTGCTCTGGATCCGACACCCCCGGCCTGTGTGCGCGAGCGCGGTCGCGCTGGGGAGGAAACGCACTTCGAGCGGAGCGGTCCACAGACACGCGTGTAGTTACAGAGCTGGCGTGTGGAACCGGTTGGAACCCTGTGGACCGACGATCCTTCACTGGCCCGGCCTGCGCTAGGTTTCCCACAATCCACAGTCCCTTCTACTCCCACTGTCCGTACATAGGTGTGCCTGCCGCGGTGGTGGGGAAAGCGAGCTCCGGTGAAGTTCAGATGTGAACGAGATGTCCTGGTCGATGCTCTGAGCATGGCTGGACGCGCTTCCACGACCCGCAACGCTCTGCCGGTCCTCTCAGGAGTGCGGATGACCCTGTCGGGCAATCGCCTGTCGGTGACAGGAAGCGATCTGGAGCTGACGATCACGGTCAACCTGGAGGTCGCCGGATCCACCGATGGTGTCGCGGTCCTGCCGGCCAAGCTCGCAGCCGACATCGTCCGATTGATCGAACCGGGCGCGATCGAGATCGACGCGACCGGCGAGCGTCCTCGCGTCTCCGGTGGTCGTTCGGAGTTCTTCCTGAACGCGATCCCCGCCGACGAGTACCCATCGCGCCCGGAACCTGTCGGTGAGTCGGTGACGATCTCCGCCGGCGATCTGGCGGAAGGCCTGAAACAGGTTGTCAGGGCCGCCTCCACCGATGACAGCAGACCCGTGCTCACGGGTGTGCTCATGGCCGCCGAGGACGACGGGTTGCGGCTGGTCTCGACTGATTCGTACCGACTGGCGGTGCGCGATCTCCCGGGTGCCGCAGTGCTGCGGACGGGTCAGGCGGTGCTGGTCCCGTCGCGGGCGCTCACCGAGGTCGCACGTGTGCTCGGTGAGGGTGACAGCGTCTCACTGGTGCTCGGAGAGAACGACGTGAGCTTCGAGTTGGGCGACACCTCGGTCTCGACCCAGCTGATCCAGGGTGACTTCCCGGATTATCGCAAGTTGATCCCCACGACCCGTCCGCCTGCGCTGATCGTGGGTCGTCAGGCGTTCATGGATGCCGTCAAGCGTGTCAAGCTGATGGCCGCGGAGCACACTCCGGTGCGGCTCACCATGTCGCCTGATTCACTCGTGTTGCGCACCGTGAACGCCGATCTCGGAGAAGCGGTAGAGCAGATCGACGCGAAGTACGACGGAGAAGACCTCTCGGTGGCGTTCAACCCCGATTACCTGCTGGCTGGTCTGGAGGTGACCCCCGGCGACGAGGTGTCGCTCGAGAGCTCCGATGCCTCCAAGCCGGCGATGCTGCGCGGGGTCGACTCGTCGGAGTTCCTCTACCTCCTGATGCCGGTGCGGGTGTCCTGAGAGGGTGCGGATCCGCGAGCTCTGGCTGACCGACTTCCGATCCTATGAGTCGGTGCACCTGAGCTGCCCGGCCGGCCTGTGCGCCGTCACCGGCCCCAACGGCGTGGGCAAGACCAACCTGTTGGAGGCCATCGCCTACCTCTCGACCTTGTCGTCGTTCCGATCAGCCCCGGTCGAGGCGATGATCCGCAACGGTGCCGACACCGCTGTGGTGAGAGCCGAGGTCGAACACGGGGGTCGTGACCAGCTGATCGAAGCCGAGATCAACCGGCGGCGTCCCAACAGGGTGATGGTCAACCGGAGCCGGCTCAGACGCACGAGTGACCTGTTGGACACCCTTCGCGTGAGCGTGTTCTCGCCCGATGATCTCGAGTTGTTGAAGGGCTCTCCGTCGACGAGACGCCGTTACCTCGATGACCTCTTGGTGGCACTCGGACCACGCAACGACGCGGTGCGTTCGGAGTGGGAGAGGGCGCTGCGCCAGCGCAACGCCCTTCTGAAACAGCTCCGCGGCCGGTTGGACGAGACCGCGATCGCAACGCTCGAGGTCTGGGATTCCAAGGCCGCAGCGGCGGGTGATCAACTGGTGGCGTTGCGCAACGATGCCATCGCCAGGCTTGCGCCGCACGTGCAGAGCGCGTACGAGGATCTGGCCGGCAGGGGTGAGGTCGTGCTGCTGGCCTACAGCTCCGAGCGCGATTCCCAGATGGCGACCGCGCTCGCGGATGCGCGTGCCGAGGATCTCCGCAGGGCGGTCACCACGGTCGGACCCCATCGTGACGACCTGCGTGTGGAGCTCTCCGGGCGACCTGCGCGCACCCAGTGCTCCCAGGGAGAACAGCGCTGCCTGGCCCTCGCCCTTCGTCTCGCATCGCACCGACTGGTCGCCCGAGAGGTCGGGTCGCCACCCGTGCTGCTCCTCGACGACGTCTTCAGCGAGCTCGACGAGCATCGTTCCCGGGCTCTGGTGGATGCACTGCCACCGGGACAGACCTTCGTGACCACGGCCTCGGGGCTCCCCGAGTCCGTGCGACCCGAGGAGACCGTCGTCGTATCAGCGGGGCGCATCGAAGTACCCGTGCGTACAGACCTTTCCGGGGACACAGACCTTTCCGGGGACACAGACCTTTCCGGGGAACAGAGCCTGTGAGTGACGTTGATGGACCCGAGCCCGTCAGCCTCACCGAGGCCCTCTGGCGCCTCCAGCGTGTGATCGGTACACCGGGTCCATCGTCTGTGGCGGCGCTCCGCGATGCGTGGGAACAGGTCATCGGTGCCCGCATGGCCAGTAGTTGCAGGCTGGGTTCGATCAAGGGAACGACCCTGGTGGTCGAGGCCACCGACGCAGCGGTCGCCGAGCAGTTGCGATGGATGTCCGAGGACCTGCGTGGAGCTGCGAACGCGGTTCTCGGGAGCCCGGAGATCGACCGGGTGGAGATCCGGGTCACGGGGGAGGGGGAGGATCGTGCGACCCCATGCGGGTAACGGGCTCGTTCCCTGCCGGGTGGTACCATGAGCTTGCCCCTCAGCGCATCCCACGACCGTCTGTTCACAGCTTGTCCACAGCCGATGTGGAGTCGAAAGACGATCGGTCTCCGGTGGTGCGACGGGTTCGGGCAGGTTCTTCCAGCAAGCCCCCGGAGGCACGTTTGACCGCTTCAGAGACCAGCTACGGCGCCGAGGACATCCAGGTTCTCGAGGGCCTCGAAGCGGTACGCAAGCGACCCGGCATGTACATCGGGTCGACCGGCGCGGCCGGGTTGCACCATCTCGTCTACGAGGTGGTCGACAACGCGGTCGACGAGGCGATGGCAGGGCACTGCACCCGCATCGACGTGAGCCTGCTCGCCGATGGCGGATGTGAGGTGAGAGACGATGGGCGGGGAATCCCGGTGGAGATGCACGGTGGCACCGACAAGAGCGCCGCGGAGGTGGTCCTCACGGTCCTGCACGCGGGCGGCAAGTTCGGCGGCGGTGGCTACAAGGTCTCCGGTGGCCTCCACGGAGTGGGCGTTTCGGTGGTGAACGCCCTCTCGAGACGCCTCGAGGTGGAGATCGATCGTGATGGCCGTCGCTTCGCCATGTCCTTCGCCGACGGCGGACAGCTGGTCCGGTCCCTGGAGGACACCGGGGAATCACCACGGGATCCCTCGGGAGGGCACCTCACCGGCACCACGGTGCGGTTCTGGCCCGATCCCAGCATCTTCGACGAGGTCGAGTTCCGCGCCCCGACGCTCACCGAACGGCTCCAGATGATGGCCTTCCTCAACGCCGGGCTGCGCATCGTGTTCACCGACCACCGCCGGCGGGTCGTGAGCAACGAGACCGTGCCGACCGATGAACAGGACGCAGTTCCCCGCGACGACTCGGCGGGTCAGGTCTCCACGGTCGAGTTCCACTACTCCGGGGGCATACGCGACTTCGTATCACACCTGAACGTCTCCAAGGAGTCGCTGTTCCGCGAGGTCGGCTACTTCGCCGAGGCAGGGGTCGACGATGGAGGTGGTGCGATGGAGGTGGAGGTGGCCTTCCAGTGGAACACCGGTTACCACTCCGATGGTCTGCACTCGTTCGCGAACGGCATCAACACCGTCGAGGGCGGGATGCACGAGGAGGGTTTCAAGAAGGCCCTGACCAACACGGTCAACCGCTACGCGCGTGAGCACAACCACCTCAAGGACAAAGAGGCCAACCTGCAGGGCGAGGACATCCGCGAGGGGCTCACTGCGATCGTCTCGGTGCGGCTGTCCGAACCGCAGTTCGAAGGCCAGACGAAAGCCAAGCTCGGCAACGTCCCGATGCGCTCGATGGTCGAACGCGCAACCAACGAGCACCTGGCGATCTGGCTCGAGGAGCATCCCAACGAGGCCCGCCGGATCCTGCAGAAGGCGGTGCAGGCGGCCCGGGCGAGAGAGGCGGCGCGCAGCGCCCGGGACGCGACCAGACGTCGTTCGGTCCTCGATGGTGCGGGGTTGCCCGGGAAGCTGACCGACTGCTCGTCCAAGGACCCCCGCTCCTCGGAGCTCTACGTTGTCGAGGGGAACTCGGCGGGGGGCTCGGCCAAGGACGCCCGTGATCCCGCCACGATGGCGATACTCCCGTTGCGGGGCAAGATCCTCAACGTCGAGCGGGCGCGTCTCGACCGCATGCTCGCGAACGCCGAGATCCAGGCGCTCATCTCGGCGATCGGAGCGGGCGTCGGCGAGGAGTTCGACACCTCCAAGCTGCGCTACCACAAGATCATCATCATGTGCGATGCCGACGTTGACGGGTCCCACATCCGAACGCTCCTGCTCACCTTCTTCTTCCGCCAGATGCGCCCGCTGGTCGAGGGTGGCCATGTGTACATAGCCCAACCGCCGCTCTACTCGACCGAGGTCGGTCGCAACAAGATCTATCTGAAGGACGACGCGGCGAAGGCGACGTTCATCGACGAGCACCCCAAGCACTCCAACGAGTTCCAGCGTCTCAAGGGCCTGGGTGAGATGGATGCGACCGAGCTCTGGGAGACCACCATGGACCCGCTGCAGCGAACGCTGCTTCAGGTCTCGGTCGAACAGGCTGCGATCGCGGACGAGGTGTTCTCGGTGCTGATGGGAGAGAACGTCGAGAGCCGCAAGCACTTCATCCAGTCGAACGCATCCGATGTGCGGTTCCTCGACATCTGAGCCCGGACGTGAGCCGATGAGCGCTGGAGGCAGCCATGAGTGACCCAGACGGCCCCGGGTCGGATCCACAGGGCGAACCCCTGAACCCGGGCGCACCCCAAGGCGCTTCACCGGGCGCCATCGACTCGATCGAGATCCAACAGGAGATGGAGCAGTCGTTCCTCGACTACGCGATGTCGGTGATCGTATCGAGGGCCCTGCCCGATGTGCGCGACGGTCTCAAGCCGGTCCACAGACGGATCCTGTGGGCGATGCACGATGCCGGCCTGCGCCCGGACCGCAACCACAAGAAGTCCGCCACGGTTGTCGGCGACGTGATCGGCAAGTACCACCCGCACGGTGACCAGGCGGTCTACGACGCGCTGGTGCGCATGGGGCAGTCGTTCTCGTTGCTGCACCCGCTGGTGGATCCCCACGGCAACTTCGGCTCACCCTCGGATCCGCCCGCGGCCTACCGGTACACCGAATGCCGGCTCTCGGCGATAGCCATGCAGGTGCTCGCGGGCATCGACGAGGAGACCGTCGACTTCAACCCGACCTTCGACGGATCCGGCGAGGAGCCGAGCGTGCTACCAGGGCGCTTCCCGAACCTGCTGGTCAACGGATCCCAGGGGATCGCGGTCGGTATGGCGACCAACATCCCGACCCACAACCTGGGCGAGGTGATCGATGCGACGATCCACCTGCTCTCGAACCCCGGTGCGACGACCGACGAGCTCATGGAGCACGTGGTGGGCCCCGACTTCCCGACCGGGGGGATGATCATGGGCCGCGCAGGTCTGGTGTCGGCCTTCCGCACCGGTCGCGGTTCGGTCAAGCTGCGGGCACGTGCGGAGATCGAACAGATCGGCTCGACCGAACGGATCGTCGTGACCGAGATCCCCTACCAGACCTCCGTCGAGGGCATCTCCGAGAAGATCGCAGAGCTCGCCAACTCCGGTGTCGTCGAGGGCATCCGCGAGATACGCGACGAACGCTCCAGGGGTGAGACCCGCCTGGTGATCGAGCTCAAGCGCGATGCCAACGCGAACGTGATCCTCAACAACCTCTACAAGCACAGCCCGCTGCAGAACACCTTCGGGGTCAACATGGTCGCTCTTGTCGACGGTGTCCCACGCACGCTCACGCTGCGCGACCCGCTGGTCCACTACGTCGGTCACCAGATCGAGGTGGTCACGCGGCGTTCCCAGTACCGACTCGACCGCGCCCGGCGTCGCGCCCACATCGTCGAGGGCTTCCTCCGGGCCCTCGACATCATCGACGAGATAATCGCGGCGATCCGCGCATCTGCTGACCGGGCTGCGGCAATCGTCGCGCTGCGGGCCGAGGACTTCGGGTTCACCGAGGTGCAGGCGACCGAGATCGTCGACATGAGGCTCTCGACGCTCACCCGCCTCGGACGCGAGCGCCTGGAGGAGGAGCTGGCCGAGCTGCGCGCGACGATCGCGGAGCTCGAGGCGATCCTCTCCGACGATGCGAAGCTGCGTTCCACCATCGCCGAGGAACTGACCGAGGTCCGTGACGAGTTCGCGGTTGCGCGCCGCACCTCGATCGAACACGACGACGGGGATCTCGACGTCGAGGACCTGATCGACGACGAGGACGTGGTCGTGTTGATGACCGACCGCGGATACCTCAAGCGGGTCTCCGCCGACGCGTTCCGAACCCAGGGGCGCGGTGGCAGGGGGGTGTCCGGCGCGAAGCTGCGCGACGAGGACGTGATCACCCACCTGCTGCACACCTCCGCGCACGCCTACCTGTTGTTCTTCTCCAACCGGGGCAAGGTCTATAGGTTGAAGGCACACCGCATACCACAGCGCGACCGCAACGCGCAGGGCCAGGCGATCGTGAACCTGCTGGAGCTCGAGCGCGACGAGTACATCCAGGCGATCATCGACACGAGGGACTACGAGACCCAGCGCTATCTGTTCTTCGTCACCCGCAACGGCGTGGTCAAGAAGACGGCCTTCAACGCCTATGACAGCCCCCGCAGCCATGGTCTCATCGCGATCGGTTTGCGTGACGGCGACGAACTCGTGGGCGTGCTGCCGACCTCCGGTGACGACGACGTGTTGCTGGTGACCCGCAATGGGCGCGGCATCCGCTTCGCGGAGTCCGACGTGCGCTCGATGGGTCGCGGAGCGAGCGGGGTGCGGGGCATCAAGCTGCTCGACGACGACGTCGTCGTGGGAGCCGACGCGGTCTCATCCGACGACGACGTGCTGCTGACCGTCACGGAGCGCGGCTACGGCAAACGGACCGCGATGGGCGCCTTCTCGAGGCGACATCGCGGTGGTCAGGGCATCAGGGCGCACAGGCTCTCAGGTGACCGCGGGGCGATGGTGGGCGCGTTCCTGGTGCAGCCCGGTGACGAGGTGCTTGTCATCACCGATGCCGGTGTCGTCATCCGGACCGCCGCGGCGGACATCTCCTCGCAGGGGCGTGATGCCTCCGGTGTGCGGGTGATGAACCCGGGCGACGACAACCGGGTGGCTGCGGTTGCCAGGGTTCTCGCCTCCGAGGACCACGGCGAAGGCGGGATCGACGGAGACGACCCGGACGAAGACGGAGACGACCCGGACGAAGAGGACCCGGATGGTGTCGGCGACCCCGACGAGGCCACCGAAGATGCGACCTGATCGGACCGGGGAACGTTCCGTGGTGACGGTCCTGGTTTGCGTGCTGGTGGTCCTAGCGGCTTGCGCGGCTCTGCTGCTCGGTGAGCTGGGCGAGAGGTCGCTGCGCGAGCAGCGGGCACAGGCCACGGCCGACGCCGTAGCGCTGGCGGGTGTCACCGGTGGCCGTTCCGCTGCATCGGAGGTGGCCGGGGCGAACCACGCGGTGTTGCACGCAATGGAGGAGGACGGGGTCACGGTCATCGCCCGGGTCCGGCGTGCGGGCATCGAAGCAACTGCGGCAGCGCGGCCTGCGCCGCGCTAGCGCTGTCGTACACCGGTAGGATCCTCCAGCGTGACTCTGATGTCGGATCGGGAAGTCGATGGCGATGCTGCGCCCGTGGCTCCAACACCGCAGTCGACACGGCGAACCCTCGGCTACAGGCGCCAGCGCTTCGAGGCACGCAAGGTGCGCAGACTGGTCAGACACATCGATCCCTGGTCGGTGCTCAAGGCGTCGCTGCTCATGGCGCTGTGCATGTGGGTGGTCGTGATGATCGCCTCGGTGATCGTGTGGTCGGTGGCCAACAACACCGGCGCCCTTCAGAGCCTCGAGAACTTCTTCAACGACAGCCTGCAACTCGAGGACTTCGAGCTCTCCGGTGATGTGCTGTTCCGTCAGTTCGGGCTCGTGAGCCTGCTGTTCGCGCTCGGTGCCACCGCCACCGCAGTGGTGCTAACCCTGATCTTCAACCTGGTGAGCGACATCATCGGTGGCGTCTGGATATCGGTGATCGAGGAAGAGACCGCACGACCCGTCGGAGCGGCCCCCGATCGGCGTGCGGGCCACTAGCGGGTCATCGCACACCACGTCGGCACGGGCGACCTCTGGTGTTCTCCCGGGCTTTCGCCGTGGTGGCGGCGAACCGCTACGCTGGCGCACCGCCGCACGGGGCTATAGCTCAGTTGGTTAGAGCGCACCCCTGATAAGGGTGAGGTCGCTGGTTCGACTCCAGCTAGCCCCACACCTCCGGGAGCACCCGGGTCCCGTGGGTCAACCGAGGAGGATGCGCTTGATGGCACTCGACACCGCGGACGGCCACATCGGTTGGTTCGACAGGCCCGCAGCGGCACTGGCGATCGCGATGGGAGCGCTGTTGGCGGTCGTGCTGCGCCTGCGTGGCTCGGTTCCGGCCTCGCCCTCTCCCGGCGGATGGCGCGACCTCGATGACGAGGCACTGGGCACGGGGACCCGATGAGAACCGCTGCGTCCCGACGGTGATGATGACCGCCAGCAATCCGTTGCGGAGGACCCGGTGCCGGCACCGCGGGTAGCGATCATGGGAGCCGGGGTGGTGGGAACGAGAGCGGCCCGCGAGCTGGTCTCGGCGGATTCCCCGATGCCGTTGGCACTTCATACCTCGCGTGGGGCCCGTCGTGACGAGTTGACGAGGGTGTTCGCTGATCCGATCCGGTCCGGCACCTTCTCGGTCCACGGCGCCGAGGAGCCGTTGGCACCATCGGTCGAGCTGGTGGTCCTGACAGGTGATCAGGATGACCAGGTCCGCGCCGCCGAGGCGCACCTCCGGGAGGGCCGCAGTGTCGTGACGACCGTCGATTCGCACATCCACGCAGCCGCGCTCACCGACCTCGACGGTCTCGCACGCTCGAAGGATGCGACCGTGGTCATCGGCGCCTGCTTCTCGCCCGGGTTGACCGATGTGTTGGCAGTCTGGGGGGCCGCCCGGATGGACTCGGTCAGCGAGGTCCACTTCGCCCGGCACGGATCGGGGGGACCACGGTGCTCGCGGGACCGGCTCGCAGCCCTCGCGGGTTCAGCCCATGTCTGGCGTGGAGCATCCTGGCACACGCGGCGCGCGGGTACGGGCCGGGCGCTCTGTTGGTTCCCGGATCCCGTGGGTGGACGTGACGCCGTCTTCGCGGACACAGCTGAGCCGCTGCTCGCCGTGACCAGGTGGGGCGATCTGCAGCGTTGCAGCGCTCGAACTGTCCTGTCGGTGCGCGATCGGCTGACCCGGTGGCTCCCCACGCAGACCGGTCGGGTGCCAACGGATTCACCCGGCGCGGTGAGGGTGGAACTGAGAGGTGTTGTGGACACGCAGCGGTGCACCCTGGTGCTCGGTGCGTTCGATCGGCCGGGCGTGGTATGCGGGGTGGTGATCTCCGAGGTCGTGGGTTCGATCCTGGGCGGTGAGGGCCCCCGGGGTTCACTGGGAGTCGGATCGGTTGCCGACGCCACGTCGATGCTGCGAAGGCTGCGGGCCAGGGGAATCAGGGTGGGGCAGCTCGACGAGCCCGATGCCGGGGGCCCGCGGGTCCGACCGTAGCTCGCCATGGCCCGGCCCCGACCGGCGCCCATCACAGGGCCCGGCCACCGTCCCGCGCTATCGTCACCGAGAGCGGTCTTTGGCAATGGTTGCCGAGACAGGATGTGGTGAAAAACCATTCAAGGACGCCACCGACCGGGCCGATACATCACTCAGAGTGGCCCAAGAAGGTCCCGCGCGCAGAAATTCGGAATTTCCTCTAAAGGCGCGCCCGCTGCGTGACCGATGAATCCCACAGCGGCGTACAGGAGGATCGATGCCACCGACATCTGCCAATGGGAACTCGCGCATGAAGCGCACCTGCGGGGACGACCCGCACACGACCTCTCTCGTCGAGGACCACCTGCCGTTGGTGAACCACGTCGTGTTCCAGGTGGCGGTGCACTTCCCGCGTCACGTCGACCGGGCCGATCTGATCAACGCCGGTGCCATCGGACTGGTGGAGGCCGCGCGAAGGTATGACGAGTCGCGCGGTGTTCCGTTCAACCGGTTCGCCGCTCAGCGCATCAGAGGAGCGATCATCGATGCCGTGCGGGCCGCGGACTGGGCCCCGCGTTCGGTCCGCACACTCGCCCGCAGGCTCGACTCGGTGGAGCAGCGGCTGGCGGCCGACCTGGGTCGGCTTCCCAGCATCGGGGAGACCGCAGCTGAGCTCGGGATCTCGACCGACGAGGTGCACGCACTGCGCGAGAGGGTGTTCCGCTCGGTGGTCCTCGCGTTCGAGCACGTGGCGAGTGACAGCGAGGACGAAGAGCTGACCTTGATCGACATCCTCGCCGACGACGGACGTGAGCCCGACGACGAGCTCGAGGATCGGGAGCTCAAGTCCTATCTCCGAGAGGCGGTCGCCCACCTGCCCGAACGGCACCGGCTGATCATCATCGGCTACTTCATCCAGGAACGCACCAGCGAGGATCTGGCGCGCTTCCTCGGGGTCACCGAGTCGCGCATCTCCCAGATGCGCACCGAGGCCCTCACGATGCTCAAGCGGGGTATCGAAGCCCAGTACTCACAGCGCCGCGAGGAGCCATCGGGGCTGGTCGCCCGCCGCCGCGCCGATTACGCAAGGCGGATCGCCGAGAGCTCGGCGGTGACCGAGAGGATCGGCGAGCGCGAACGACCCGACAGTGACGCGGCGTTCTGCGCTGAGATCGAGCGCCTCGTCGACCTGGTTGGTACCTGAGCAGCACCGCTGTGGCGGGCTCACCCGCCGGAGCTGGGTGACAGCAGGTCCACCCAGAAATCGTGCCGGCCGTCGCTCGATGCGATGGCAGAGAGGCCGTAGGGACCCTCCGATGCGGGCTCGTGGAGCTCCGCTGAGCCGTCACGACGCGTGATCGTGGCACCCGATTCGCGCACCACGATCGCCGGGGCCGCCAGGTCCCACCACTCGAGGTTGGGATCGAACATCGCGTCGGCCCGCCCGGTGGCGACCAGCGCGTAGCCGTAGGCATCACCCCAGGTCCGGATCTCGACCCCCGCCGAGGTGATCCGCTCGAACAGCGCTGCGTCCCAGCCGTGGAAGCCGGTCACACACAGGACTGGTGACCGTTCCGAGGCATGACCTGTCGGGTCGGGCCGGTGTCGCTCGACCGGGTTCGCGTTGATCCAGCATCCCTGACCCCTCACCGCCCAGATCGTCTCGCCGATCGCGGGGAGGTGATCACACCGAAGCCGATGCCGTCCTCGTCGGTCAACGCAAGGAGGTTCGAATAGGTTGCCACGCCGCGTGAGAAGGCCCTGGTGCCGTCGATGGGATCGATCACCCAGACCCTGTCGCTGCGACCGGCGTGGTAGTCCTGCTCCTCGCCGAGCACCGAGTCCGCGGGGTGGGCATCTCGTATCCGGGTTCGCAGAAGAGCTTCGGCATCGCGGTCCGCCACGGTCACGGGGCTGCCGTCGCCCTTGGTATCGATCGACAACTCGGCGGATCTGAAGTGCCCGAGCGTGAGCTCGCCGGCTTCGCGTATCCACTCGAGTGCCCGGGTGACGGTGGCTTGGTCCATCGACCAAGTCTCGCGTGCGTCGCGGGTGGATCCACAGTGAGCGGTTCCACGGTGATAGGAACCGGGGATGCACAACGCCGACGCGAGCCCCGAGATGGACCTTTCGGAGATCCTGCGCCTGTCACGCCACGGCAACGACGTGTGGGTCGGAAACGGTCCCACCTACCCCTGGGGAGGGCTCTACGGTGGCCAGATCGTCGCCCAGGGACTTCTCTCGGGTGGTTACAGCGTCCCCGAGGAGTACGAGGTCCACAGCGTGCGGGCCTATTTCATCAGGCGTGGCACCCATGCAGATCCGGTGCGCTACGAGGTGGAACGGATCCGTGACGGCCGCAGCTTCTGCACCAGGCGTGTCGTCGCGCGCCAGGGTGGAGAGGCGATCCTCAACCTCGAGGCGTCGTTCCAACGCCCCGAGACCTCCGAGGACGTCGAGACGACAACCGCACGCGCGGGAGTCCCCAGCCCCGGTGAGCTCGAGGACTCCTCGTGGTCCCCCGCTTTCAGACGCCGGTCCGTGGATGTCACGGCCGTGCGTGGCGGTGGGGCGCAACGGGATGTGGGGCGCGCTCTCGCCTGGATGTCCTCTGCAGAGCTGGGGGACCGTTCGGCGCTGTTGCACGCTGCTGGGTTCGCGTTCCTCAGCGACGACCTTCCCACCGAAGCGGTGATCCGGAGCCATCCGCTCGCTGCCGGAAGAGAAGACCTTTGGGAGGTGCCGTGGTTCTCCGCGAGCCTCGACCACACGATCTGGTTCCACCGGGCGGGTTCGGCGGACGCCTGGCACCTCCACGACTTCGCCTGTCACAGCTTCGTGGGCGGACGCGGGCTCGCGCTGGGGCACATCCACTCGATCGATGGAACCCACATCGCAACGGTCGCACAGGAGGTCCTCCTGCGACTCCCCTGACCGTGGCACCGTCGCTGTGAGCGCCCTGGTTTTTCGCTACACCTGACCGCTGTGCTGCCGATCTAGGGAGTGTGGAGCCGGATGACGACGGCGACGGGCTCCCGCGAGGTTCGAACTGATGAGGGTCACCGAGATAACGAGCACCGGTAGCCGCTGGTCGCCGCTCGCGTTGCACCCCCGCCTGACCGTGGTGGCCGGTGACGCGGATCAGCGCGCCGAGGTGCTCGAGGTCCTTTCCACGATCTTCTCGAGTGCTGGCAGCGGCATCGGTGGAACCCTGGAGTACGCGGGCCTACACATGCCACTCGATCAGACTTCGGTGGTCTCCCTCGACATCCAGGGGAGGGGGCTGCCAGTGGTGGACCCCGAGAAATGGCAGGGGACCCTCAAGGCCATGCGATCCGAGTTGGATGTTGAAGTGGAAGCCAGGCTGGTTGCTCTCGACGCGACCAGCGAGCACCTCGAGTCCGAGGTCGATGCCCTCGAACGCAGAGCAGCTGCGTCCGACGCGGCGATCGCAGCGGTGAGTGAGGAGCTGAGCGCCGGCAATCAGCTCCTCGAAGAGCTGACCGGGAGGCTCGAAGCCGCGCTACGACGCCCCGAAGAGCTGCGCGCCGAGCTCGAGGAGGCGAGATCGGACTCCCGGCTTGCCGAAGCGGATCTCTCGAACGCGCAGCAGCTCGTGCCATCACTCCTCGAGACGCTGGACGTATCCGGACATGAGGTTACCGCCCTGCGGTTCGGTCAGGAACCCGTCGCGCTGATCGAGGCGATCGAGCGGGCCGAGGCGTCCCGCCTGGTGGGGTCCGAGGAGGCATCGGTCCTGCTGGCCTGGCTGGGTGAGGTGGCAGCGGGAACCGCTGAGCCGTCGAAGCAGATCTCCGCCATGTTGACCGAGATCCGTCACCTCGAGGAGCTCTGGGAGGCCATGACCGCACGAGGCGTCGAGGATGAGCCGAGCGTGGTCGAGGCGCGGCTCCGCCACGAGGAGGCGAGCGCCCGGGCCCGGAGCCTCGATCAGCTCGCGGGTTCGGGGCTGCTCGCTGATCGCGCGCGTTCAGAGATCGATGCTGCACACGATTCGTCGGATCCCGCCGAGGAACAGCGGGTGCTGGCGCTCTACGGGTTCGACTCCTATCTCGAGTACAAGATCGCCCTGTCCACACGCTCGGTCGGCGATGCGATCGAAGCGACGATCGAACGCTCCCGCGCCGATCTGGTTCGAGCGACCGATGCGCTGGAGTTGGCCCGCGAGTCCGCTGCCGCGGAGCGTGATGACCTGAACTGCCGACGTGACGATCTACGGGAGCGGATCCGGACCACGACCGGTGTGGAGCCCGAGGGGCTCTCCGAGGCGATCCTCACCGTGATCCCCGAGATCCCCCCGGAGCTCGGTGAGCTACCGGCGTCGTTCGAGGCGGCGCTGCGGGAGTTGACACGCGCCGTCGGCTCGACCGACCAAGCGGTCGCCGCGATCGAATCCGAGCTCGACGAGCTCGATGACCCGCAGGACATCAGCCGCGAGCTGGATGAGCAGCGTTCCCGGGTCGAGCGCCTCGAGGAGCTCTCGGGCAAGGCCGGCGAGGTGGGGAACCTGACCCGCGACGCCCTCGGAGACCTCCGAGCGCGGCTTGCGCAACTCGAGGTCGAGCGGAGGGAACTCCGTGTCGATGCGAACCCGCCGGGAACATACGTGAGCGCGTTCTCCACCACCGAGGTGGCACTCGCGATCCGGGCGCTGGGTGAACAGCTCTCCGACACAGGCACCGAAGCGATGCCGGTGCTGATGGCGGACACGTTCTCGGCGTTCGACGACGCGGGCCCACAGGTGCTCGAAGCCCTGGGGTCGGAGCATCCCGGACTACAGGTCGTCTACATCACCGGCAGCGAACCGGTCAGCACCTGGGCCAGGAGGCTCAAGGCGGACACGGGACGCCTGGTCAGGTTGGGCAACCGCACCTGGATCGGTCGACGCCTGGCACGCGCGCATGGCCGCAGGAGCCGCGAGGAGCGCCCGGTGCTGTGACGGCCTTCTCCGAGGACGACCTCGTTCTCCCGGGACGGTACTGTTCCACGAGGACGACCTGGGGACTGCTGTTGTAGGGTCCCGGCGATGGAGGTGGACCGCAACGGACTGGAGGTAATCGGTTCCTCGGAATGCTGGCAGATCCTCGCAGCGCAACACCTCGGCCGCCTGGCGGTCTGTGTGGCGGACCGCCCGGAGGTCTTCCCGTTGAACTTCGTGGTCGACCACTCCGGTGAGACCAGAACGCTGGTGTTCCTCACGAACCCCGGGACCAAGGTCACCGGAGCGGTCCTCGGGACCGGGGTCACCTTCGAGGTTGACGGTGCGGACCCGATGTTCCACACCGGATGGTCGGTGGTCGTGCACGGACGCGCGACCGAGGTGAGTGGAACCGAGGAACAGGTGGCTGCCGAGCGGCTCGCGCTCCGTCCGTGGGGGCCGGCCCCCAAGCACACCTACCTACGCCTGTTCCCCGAGTCGGTGACGGGTCGGCGGATCCCCGCACCGCATCTCCGCTGAGGAAGTCGCCTGATGCTCGGGAGCGAATCCTTGGGTCGAGAGGACCCCGTGCCGATGCAAGTGGGTGTGAGCAGCGACATCGATCCCGGGACCGTAGGGGACGATCTGGCGGACGTCGCCTGGTGCGAGATGTTCGCGATCGCCAACGCGCCCGATCTGGTCGTGCTCGCGGATCCGGCGCTCCGCGTGATGTGGGCCAACGGAGCGGCTGGTCGCCTCCTCGGCCATGACCCGATGGAGTTCAGGGGACATCCTGTGATGGACTTCATCCACCCGGACGACCTCACCCATGCGGTGGGTGCCATCTCGGAGGCCTCGAGAGCCGACGGATACCACATCGCGGCACGCCTGCGGTTGCTCCACAGCTACGGCCACCACGTCGCTTGCCGTGTCACCGCCAACACCGTCGAACGCGCTGACGGGATGTGGTTCGTTCTCGGGATCCGCACGGTGGGCGACGAGAGCGCGATAGAGAACCGTCGCCGTCGTCTGCGCGGGCTCGCGACGACCTTCTACGTCGACTGCGCCTCCATGGAGTGGGTCGACGAGCCGGTGAGATCCGCTGCTCTGCTCGGAGCGCTCGGTTCGGTGCTCGATGCCGAGTCCGTCGAGGTCGCAGAGCTGACCACCGATGCAGACACGACGCAGGGGGTCGGGTCCTCCGGTGAGGGCGGTTCGTTGCATCCGGTCGCTGCTTGGGTCCACGACGACAACGTCGAGGCGGAGGGTTGTCGGGAGCACGAGGAAGTCGATCTCGAAGCGCTGCGATCGGTTCCGTGTGAGTACACCCATGATGCCTGTGGCCACCGGGTGAGGTTGTGGCTGGAGTCGAACCGCGGGGCACACGGAGTGGCCACCATCGACCTGGGAGACCATCCCGAGCAGTGGGATGATGCCAACGCGGATGTGGTGGCACTCATGTGCTCCTCGCTGCTGGCGACCGTGCGGCGCTGCACCAGGGAACGCTCCGTAGCCCTCGCTGCCACGAGGGATCCGCTGACGGGCCTGCTGAACCGCTCGGCCATGAGGGAACGCCTCGAGGAGCTGCTCAGCGCGTCCCAGATGGACGGTGAGTCGCTGGCGGTGTTCTTCGCAGACCTCAACGACTTCAAGGCTCTCAACGACACCGCTGGCCACAAGGCCGGAGATGAGGTGCTGCGATCGGTCGCCGATGCGTTGCGCAGGGTCATCCGCCCAGGGGACCTGGCAGCACGGGTGGGCGGCGACGAGTTCGTCGTGGTGATGATGACACGACGTCGTTCGCTCGATCGCCTGGTCGAGCGTCTCAGGGGCTCCGTCGAGTCGGTGTTGCGCACAGCCGGCGGGGTCGGCGTGGCGATCGGAGCGATCACGGTGCGCGATGGTGAATCGGCCGAGGAGCTGCTCGAGCGGGCGGACGTCGCGATGTACGCCGACAAGAGGCGTAGCGGCGCAGATGCGGATCGGCGGGTGCCTCCCGGGTCGGTTGAGGGTTCCGAGCTGAGCAATGCGATGGAGTCCATTGCGATCATGTTGGCGGTCGATTCGCGGGCGCGCCTGATGAACGCGACCAGAGCGGCCTACACGGTGTTCGGCTTCGACCCGGACGCCTCCGCGGGAATGGACGTGATGGATCTGGTGCATCCCGATGACCGGAGTTTCGCAGCAGCGGCGTTCGCCCACCTGTTGTCGATCACAGGACCGGGTGAACCGATCGAGATCCGCGTCACCGATGCCGACGGTGGTTCCCACCACGTGCAGGTTGCGGCGAACAACCAGCTGGCGAACCCCGAGATCCGTGGTGTTGTCCTCACCCTGACCGAACAGACCGATCTCGAGGCCCCCGCTCGGCAGTTGCCGCTAACGTCGGGGTGATGGGATCACCCACGCACGCGCCCCCCTACAGCCGCACGCGCCGGACAGAAGGACTGTTGTTCACAGCCGGGATACTCGGTAGGACCTCTGAGGGACTGGCGGAAGGGTTCCGTGCTCAGCTCGAAGCGGCGTTCGACGACCTGGATGCCCTGCTCGTCGGGGAGGGCTCGACGTTGGCGGATGTGGTGAGGCTCGTCTGCTACCTGACCGATGCCGATCAGATGGGCGAGTTGAACGAAGTGTTCACCACCAGGTTCGCCGAGCCACGACCGACGCGCACGACGGTGGTGGTGGCGGCCCTACCCTTCGGTGCGATGGTGGAGGTGGAGGCGACCGCAGCCGTCGCGGACCCGCAAGGTTGAGGGTTCCAACGGGTGCATCGGCTCCCGTTCGTTTGTCCGAGGTGCCCCGGTAGCCTCGTATGTTCCAGTCGATCGGAGGGTTCGTGAACCCGTCACCGATGGGCTGCGAAACACCCCGATCCCTGGAGAACCTTTGAGCGAAGCCGAATCCGCACGCGTCGATCGATGCCCTGCATGCAGAGGGGCTGCGCTTGGCGAGGTCATGGTCATCGAGGACCTGCCGGTGCACGTAGGTGTTCTGTGGCAGACGCCCGAGAGCGCGCGCGACTGTGCCACCGGCGTTCTGCGACTCGGGTTCTGCGATGGCTGTGGCTTGTTGACCAACACGACGTTCGACCCCGGATTGCTGGACTACGGACTCAGCTACGACAACTCGCTGCATGCATCGGCGGTTTTCAGGGAGTTCGAGTCAGAGCTCGTCTCCGACCTCGTAGCCCGCCACGACCTGGATGGGTCCGAGATCATCGAGATCGGAGGTGGGTCGGGCAGGTTCCTCGAGTTGTTGTGCACGGCGGGATCCAGCCGTGGCACGGGATACGACCCGAGTCTCGGGGCAGACCGGACATCCGATGACGGAGACGTCCGCCTGTTCGCCGAGTACTTCGGATCCGACACGACGCTCGGGGACTTCGACCTCCTCGTTTGCCGGCAGGTGCTCGAGCATGTCGCGGACCTGCCGGGATTCCTCACGCCGATCCGCGCCGCGCTGGCGCGTCGACCCTCCGCTGTGGGTTACTTCGACGTGCCGAACTCGACGATGCTGCTCGATGATCTATCGATTTGGGACCTCGTGTACGAGCACTGTCACTACTTCGTGGAGCAGAGCGCCAGGACCCTTTTCGGTTCGAGCGGCTTCGAGGTCCAGCGCACATGGACCGGGTTCGGTGACCAGTTCCTGTCGCTCGAGGTGACTGCCGGTCCTCCCGGCCCGAAGAGCGCGCCGACCCCCGATGGTGCGGACCGGCGGCTACGAACCGCCGTCGAGACCTTCGGCGTGCACGCCGCTCGACGACGCAACGAGTGGGCCGAGCGTCTGTCGGGGCTCGCCGGAGATGGTCGACGAACGGTTGTCTGGGGGGCGGGTGCCAGAGCGGTCACCTTCTTCTCGATGCTCGGCATCGACGAACACGTCGCCTATCTCGTGGATGCGAACCCGGCCAAGCAGGGCACCTATCTGGCGGGGTCGGGCCACGCCATCTGCGAGCCGGATGTCCTT
>CAYVYG010000009.1:0-23854 GCA_964454385.1 uncultured Microthrixaceae bacterium | reverse complement strand
CATCCGCGGTTGGATCGCACAGCTCACCGGACAGGTGGAGGCCGCACGCGACCTGCTCGACGCCGCGCGGCGCGGACGGCCCGACGAATCCGAGGCGGGCCAACTCGTGGCGCTGTCGATCGTCAACGATCTCGCGCGCGGAGAGCTCGGATCGGCTCTGGCGGTGCTCGACGGCTCGGGCGAGCCACGCGAGGCGACCCAGGCCAGTGCGCTGGGGATCGCTGCGGTCTGGGCAGGACGCTTCACCGATGCCAAGCGCATGCTCGGGCGCGCCAAGGCGATGGCGACAGCCGAGGACCACACCTACGCGGGCCTCGGGACGAGGGTCCACAGTGCGGTCGCCGGACTCGAATCAGGTGACGAGCGAGCAGCCCGGGTCCTCGCCACCGAGGCTGTCGAGTTCGCCCTCGACCACGACTTCGGCGAGGTTGCGACACTCGGACTCGCCCACGCGGTGCTCGCCCGCACAGCCGGGGACCATCCCGGGCGAGTCGCCGAGGCTCGATCAGCGGTGGAGCTGGCACGGCGATCACCGGGGAGGATCGCTCTGGGGTACGTGCTCACTTCCGCGGCCGACGTGGCGTGCGACCACGCCCGTGGGCACGAGGAGGACCATCCATTCGACGGTCAAGCACTGCTGCGCGAGGCCCGCGAGGTAGTCGACTCCTGCGCGGACCCCGGTATCGTCACCACCTACCTCTCGAGAGTCGAGGCACGTCACGGCACCGCAGCGGTCACCGGCGTGGACCCGAAGATGGTCGAGGAGCTCACCGAACGGGAGCTCGCCACGCTGCGGTACCTGCCGACGAAGCTCTCACAACGCGGGATCGCGGGTGAACTGTACGTGTCGCTCAACACGATCAAGACCCACTGCCGGGCGATCTACCGCAAGCTCGGCGTCGGTGACCGCCGCTCAGCGGTGCAGGCCGCTCGGGACCGCGGGCTGCTCTAGATCCCTCCAGACATCCTCTGGGCCCGACCGGCACTGACCCGGCACGCTGTCGGCCGGCCTGCGCAGCGCGAACCACCAGATGGCGAGCGTGGCAGCCGACCCGGCGAACAGAACGATCACCTGGGGGCTCGACCAGGCCTTGATGCAAACCGACAGCGCCACGGCGGTTGCGAGCATCGAAGCGGTTCCCCAGCGCCAGCGGGTCGTTCCAGCGAGCAGTGCGCGGCGTTCGATCGGGGCAACCCGCGCCACGATCAGAATGAGAACCGCCACGTTCATCACCGTGAACGGGATCTTGGTCAACCACCAGGGCGTGGTCCCGGGGAGCACCGCGGGGATTGCGCCGAGGAGATGGGCGGCGCCGGCGACGATCACCGCGGCGGTCATGTGCCAGAGGTACACCGACATGGCGACCGAGTTGCCGGCGATCGTGATCCGCCAAGCCCGAGCGGAGCGCTCGAGCCAGCGCGTGATCGCGGGGGCCAGCGCGGCTGCGGTGAGCGAGTAGGCGAATCCGAACAGCACCAGAGCCAACGACGGCGGATGGGTGGGGCTGAACCGCAGCCCCGCGTGGTGCAGCATCACCGCCGGCCAGGGACCGACCTTCACCGCCGCGATCGCGAGCACCCAGAAGGTGGCCGCGAGCGCCTTCAGGGAGCGTCCCGTCGGGAGCCGGCCCTGTTGCCATGCGAACCCGGCGACCTGGAAGCCCAACCAGCCGATCACCCAGTTGATCTGTGGGAGCAACGGGATTCCGGCGAAGCGCGCTGCCTCGCCGAGTGCGAACAACACGACAAGCACCGCTATCAGCACCCACGGACGGCTCCTGAACCAACGGAACGTGTAGGACGCCATGGCGGTGTCGATCGTGTAGTTGGCGAGGAACCACAACGGGATGGCCGCCGCGGCAGCGCCTTGGGAGATGACTCCGAACCCGCCCAGCAGGGCGCCCGCGCACAGAGCCACGACCCAGAACCCGCCGAGCACGACCGTGGGCGCAACCATGCGGCGCAGGCGCGTCGCGGTCCAGTCAGCAGGCCTGACACCGCTGCGCTCCGCCGAGAGCAGCGAGGTCGCCGATGCGAAGCCTCCGACGAAGAAGAACAGAGGCATCACCTGGCCGATCCAGGTGATCCAGCCGTACCCGGGTGAGAAGTCCAACAGGTTGCCGCCGACCAGCTCCCCGTCACGTGTGACGACGACCATCCCGAGCCAGTGGCCGATTGCCACCACCGCCATCGCGGCGGCACGGTAGAAGTCGACCGCACGGTTGCGATCGGCGGGAGTGCGGGATGCCAGGTCGGCCGCGGACGGCGATCGGCCCGGTTGCTCGAAGGTGATTGTGCTGGTGGCGTCGATCATGAACCCAGTGGGCCACGCGATCCATTGACCGACCATGGTGGGAACCCCCCAACCCGGGCTGGGAATCCCCAGGGCCCACGATGCGAAGAGCATCCCCACGCCCAGGTTGCGCACTCGCGACACCGGATCACAACTCGCGCGAGCATCGAGGGATGAACAAGGATCTCGGCCGACTCGTGGTTCGCAACCTTGCGCTTCACCTGCTCTGCGGGCAACCCACCCGGGGCGGGCATGCAGTTCCGACACCGCAGCGACTACCGCGGATCGGTACTTGGTCCGCCACAGCAGCTGACACCCACGGTCGACGCTTCCGTCGCCGGCCTGATCAGCCCCGAGCCGCCGCCGGGATGCCAGTTCCGCTGCTTCGCATCGGCTCGGAGGCCTGGTCGATCGACTGCACAGGCTGATGCCGGCCACCCGGAGCCCCGCTTCGACCATCGACGTGTCGTGACGTCGAGCGGCCGCGCTGGCGTGACGTCAGGCCACGGGATCGAGCGGCGGGGTGTCGATCGCGTCCTGGATTGCCTGGAGGTCATCCCAGTCGTCCTGGTCGAACGCGAACCGTCCCGAGGAGAACAGCTCTGCGTCCTCGACCTCGATGTGGGCCGACAGCTCGAAGTACTCCCGACGCCCGAAGCGGCCGCCACCAATGGTCGTTGCGATGTCGCGGTGTTCCTCCTCGAGCGTGCGAAGCGCTGTGTCGGTCAGCTCGCCCAGCTCGTAGAGCATCGGATAGAGCCCCGTCTCCTCCTTGGCGACATGCGCCTCCAACAGAGCTACCAGCCTCTGTTCCACCGCCTCATCAGCCGCGCCCGCACGGGTCGATTCGGCGAGCTCCCAGGCGAGCTCGAGGATCACATCGTGTTCGGCGGTGAGCTCCGCCACCGGGGTGAACTCGCGACAGCCACAGTGGTCACACATACCCCAATACTTCTACTGGATCCCCAACTATTTGTCGACGGTGCCCCCGGTCACATACAGCACTCCGGTGCCTTACCGCGGAGGTGTTGCACGATGTGTGCACATACTTTATGATCCATGCATGATAGATCTGAGGTCACGTCAGCGGGAACTGGGTCGCCGCACCATCGTGGAGGCCTGCGCTGATCTGGTCACCGAACGGCACCACCTCGACTTCACGATGAAAGAGGTCGCCGAACGAGCAGGCGTGTCGCTGCGGACCGTCTACAACCACTTCCCCACCCGGGAGGACCTTCTCGACGAGCTCGGAGCGGTCAACGCCGCTCGCATGGCCGCACGTGGCGGGTACCAAGCGCGTGAACTGCGCGAGCTCGACGATCTGCTCGCCGCGGTGCGCGAGAACTTCGCCATCTTCGAGGAGATGGGTGGTATCAGCGAGGCGCTGGCCCAGATGCCATTGGCCGACGTGGGGCGCGACGAGGAGCGCAGCGAGCGCACCCGCACCATCGTCGGGTTCGTCGAGTCCCAGATGCCCGGTGTTCCGGCCGCTGATGCCCACGCGATCGGGGTGGTGCTACGGCACCTGCTCAGCCACCGGAGCTGGTTCTGGCTGACCCGCGAGTACGGGCTCGATTCGAATGATGCATCTGACGCGATCGCCTGGGTGGCGGCCCGGTCGATCGAAGCCGCCAACACCGGCAACACGCCATCCGCGACACCGACCGGCGCACAGACCGACAACTGAACACACGAACACTTGGGGGAAGCATGGAACTGCACACGATCGGCCTGGATGATCCCCGGGCAACCGACCCGACACTGGTGGGAGCGAAGGCCGCCGGATTGGCGCGGCTGCGAGCGGCGGGCTTCGAGGTGCCCGACGGGATCGTGATACCCACCTGGAGCATCGGGGAGGTGACCGCCGGCTGCGCATCTGAGGGGGTGAGCGGCCCGAGCGCATCGGAGCGCTTCGATGGCCTCCAGGTTGCACTGGCCGAGGCGACCGCCGCCCTCGCCCAACGGTTGGCGGTGCGCTCGTCGGCCACCTGGGAGGACTCAGCGACCGCGGCGCACGCGGGTGAGACCTCCACGGAGCTCGACGTGCGCGGCGTGGAGAACCTGCTCATGGCGATCATGCGATGTGTGGACACGAGCGAACGAGCGCGCCTGGCCGTCGGCGCACGCGGCGAGTTGGCCATCCTGGTGCAGGACCTGGTGCCTGCTGAGTGGGCAGGTGTGGCGTTCACCGCGGACCCGGTGACCGGCGAACGCGACGTGGTCCGCATCGCCGCCACCGAGGGGCTCGGTGAAGCACTCGTCTCCGGCGAGGTGGTCGGGTCGGACCTGACGGTCCGCGCTGACGAGGTGGAGGGTGACCTCGCTGGAATGCCACGGGCCGATGTGCTCGCGGTGGCGGCGCTCGCCCGGAAGGTCGAGGCGCTGCAGGGCCGTCCCCAGGACATCGAGTGGGCGGTCACCGACGGACGGGTCCACCTGCTGCAGGCACGACCGATCACGGTGCTGCCCACACCACCGGAGATGCCGGTAGGGAACAACTGGCAGAAGGATCTCGCCCACTACCCCGAACCGATGACCCCGTTCGGCTGGTCGGTGATCCAGGAATCCGCGGACGAGATCCGCGCTGTGTTCGACGAGATGGGCCTGCTGGTGAGAGGTCTCGAGGAACGCTTCGTGGGCGGAGAGATCTACAGTCGGGTGCTGCCCGCCTTCGGATCGCCCGACGACGCCCGCAAGCCACCACCGGCGATGGTGCTCGGCATGGCCGCCAGGGTGGTGCCCGAGCTGCGTCGACGCAACGCCACGGCGCGCAGGACTATCGAGCGCTCGCAGACGGCGCTCTGGGTGAAGCAGTGGCACGATTCTGATCGCGACGAGATGAACCGCCGCGCCGACGAGCTCGCCGCGGTCGACCTCCCCGGCATCGACGACACAGAGCTGACCGCGCACCTGGAAACCTGCAGGGCTCTCACCCGCCGCGGGATCCGCATCCACTTCCGACTCGTGATGCCGTATGCAGCTGCGCTGTACCGGCTCCACAGGCTCATCGGCGAGGAGCTCGGCTGGGACGACGCCCGGATCGCCGCGATGTTCGCCGGCCATTCCCCCGCTACCCGCGAAGCGGCCGAGAAGCTCTCGGACCTGCGGACCCGCATCCGCTCCAACGCCGCCGCTCAAGCGGTTCTCGAGGAGCACCCGGCGGACCTCGTCGGCTCACTCGAGCCGGCCGACCCCGGTCTGGGTGAGTTGCTGCGAGGATGGATGGCCGACCACGGCTGGGCGATGGTGAACTACGACGCTGGTGCCCCGGTGCTCGCAGAACGTCCTGCGATGATGGCCAAGCTGCTGCTCGCCGACCCGGAACCGACCGATTTCGAACGAGCCGAGGCCGTCGCCACGGAGGCCCGTGGAGCGCTCCCACCGGAATCGCGAGCCGAGTTCGACCGCGCACTGGCGGAGGCGCGTGAGGTGTACCCCCTGCGGGAGGACAACACGATCGTCGTGGGTGACCGACCCATGGCGCTGCTGCGCCGTTGGATGCTGGAGGTGGCCGACCGGCTGGTGGAACGCGGGGTCATCGCCTCGATCGGTGATGCCGCATACCTGACCATCGACGAACTGCTCGGAACCCTCGAGGACGGATCCGCCGGAAACACCGCTCTTGGAGAAAGGCGCGCCGGAGACTGCGCCATCGGAGCGGAGCTCGTGAAGCGGATCGCGCGCAGGCAGGGCGAAGAGGCCTGGGTGCGCGCCCACCCTGGCCCCAACTACATCGGGGAACAGGCTCCACAGCCCGAGATCTCGCGCCTTCCGGCGCCATTGCGCACGGTCAACGAACCCATGCTGTGGATCATCGGTCACGAATACCCCGAGCCGGTCGATGCTCGCCATGATCCCGACGTGCTGGTGGCGGGAGTGGCTGCTTCCGCGGGGGTGGCCGAGGGACCGGTTCGGATCATCACCTCACACCGTGACATGGACCGTCTGTGTGATGGGGACGTGCTGGTGTGCCAGGTTACGAGCCCTTCATGGGCGCCGGTGTTCCCACTCGCTGCGGCGGTGGTCGCCGACGGAGGTGGTTGTCTCAGTCACGCCGCCATCGCCGCACGGGAGAACGGGCTTCCCGGGGTGCTCGGCTGTGGCAACGCCACCTCCGCGTTGAGCGACGGCCAGGTGGTCCGCGTCGACGGCACGCGCGGCTTGGTCCTCACAGCCGATTGAGCCGGTGATCCCGCAGTCCGATCACCGAACCGACTTGCGACCGGTATCGGTCAACGACCTCGGCGCGATGGAACCGCCACCGGCACGCTCACACCGGGGCGCGAGCGGTCAACTGCGGGTCGGGGCAACCCGGGTGCACGCCCTCCGTCGCCGGATGCGGCCGCGATGGCCGCCAACTCGGCGAGCTTGTCGTCCGCGGCGCCGTGCACGCACTCGGGGTCGGGGTCGCTGAGCTCCAGGCCGACGAAGAACTTCGAGGCCATGCAACCGCCCTGGCACGCGTCATAGCTCCCGCAGCTCGCGCAGGCTCCGGGGTTGCCGGGTTCGCGCAAGGAGCTGAACAACTCGCTTCGCGTCCACACCTCGGTGAAGCCACCCGGGTCGCGGACGGTGCCCGCGAGGAACTCCTCGTGGATCACGAACGG
Source organism: uncultured Microthrixaceae bacterium (assembly GCA_964454385.1). GTDB lineage: Bacteria > Actinomycetota > Acidimicrobiia > Acidimicrobiales > Microtrichaceae > JAMLGJ01. The sequence continues at coordinate 16,954 of CAYVYG010000009.1, read as the reverse complement.
GCACGCGTAGACGTCGCCGACGGGATCGATCAGACAGACCACCCGGCCGGCACCGCAGAGGTTGAGCCCCGGCAGTGATTCCCCGAGCGCGGACAGGTGGAAGAACGAATCACCGGTCAGGACCTCGGGGCGCTCCAGCAGCCAATGGTAGAGCCGGCGCTGCTGGGCCTGGGTGGGGTGCAGATCGTCCCAGGAGTCGACTCCACGCCCCGATGGCCGCAGGCGGGTTATCCGCAACTGGGCCCCGTGGTCATCAGCCAGGGACTTGAACGCGTCGAGCTGGTCGATGTTGTGGCGGGTCGCCACGATGCTGACCTTGAAAGGTCCGAACTCCGCGTCAGCCAGGTGTCCCATCGCGGCCAACGCCGCGGCATGCGATCCCTCACCACGCACCACGTCGTTGACGTCCGCGGTGGCGCCGTCGATCGACACCTGGATGTCGAGGTAGTCCATCGCCGCGAGCCGTCGGGCGGCGGTCGCGTCGATGTAGGTGCCGTTCGTGGAGAACTTCACCCCTACGTCGTGGCTCTGCGCGTAATCGAGGATCTCGAAGAAGTCGCGTCGCAGCATCGGCTCCCCACCGCCGATGTTCACGTAGAAGACCTGCATGCGTTGCAGCTCGTCGATCACCGAGAAGCACTCCCGGGTGCTCAGCTCGCGCGGATCACGCCGTCCCGACGAGGACAGGCAGTGCACACACGCCAGGTTGCAAGCCCAGGTGAGCTCCCAGGTGAGACAGATCGGCGCTGCGAGACCCTCCTTGAAGTGCTCGACCAGTGGGCGGGTGGCGGTCGGCGGTTGGGCACGGATCAGCGACTCAGGTGCGGGCACGGATCATCTCCGACGATTCCAGTGTCTCGAGGGCCTCGAGGAACGAGCTCCATCGCTGCGGAGCGATGCCCGCTGACTCGAGTGCGGCTTCCAGCGTGGGCTCGGTGTCGAGCTGTTCGAGCACCCTCAACAGATCAGGGTGCTTGAGGAACGAGAGCTTGCGGTTTCCGAAGTGGTACGCCAGCGCCCCGAACTCCTCGGGCCGCAGGCTCACCTGCGGATCCAACCGGTAGGCAGTGTGCAGATCCAACGCCATGGGCTGTCGTCCAACGATGTGCTCTGTGATGGGTGGCCGTGTTCAGTAGACGCCGCACATCCCGTCGATCGAGACCTCCTCGACCAGCAGCTCCTCCTCGATGAGCTCCCCGTCGACCATCTCGTCGGCGGATCCGGTTGTCGCGCCGAGAGCTTCGGCCGCCGGCTTGGAGCCCCTCTGGTGATCGGTCTCGGTGATGTTCGTGTCCATGATCTGATCCTAGGCCCGCGGATCAGCGCTGCGGTTCCCGCGCGGCGGGCAACTTGACCTCTCGGATGGAACACTTGCAACAGGGTCCCACGCGGGGCCCGCACGCCACGACCAGCGCCTGTCACCACGAGGAGGAACCATGAGCACCGTTCCGAGCAAGCTCGAGGACCACTACACCCTGATCTCCGCCGACTGCCATGCGGGTGGCAGCCACGACCAGTACCGGGAGTACCTCGACCCCGAGTACCGGGAGGCATTCGACGAGTGGCGCGGCGGCTACCGCAACCCCTTCTCGGACCTCGGCGACGAGCGCAAGCTTCGCAACTGGGACGACGAGCTGCGCAACCGCCAACAGGATGCCGAAGGAGTGGTGGGTGAAGTGGTGTTCCCCAACACGGTCCCGCCGTTCTTCCCGAGTTTCGTGCTGTTCGCGGGCCCGCCGAAGCCCGAGGACTACGAGCTGCGCCGCGCGGGTGCGCGCGCCCACAACCGCTGGTTGGTCGACTGGTGTGGCCGCTACCCCGAAAAGCGGGCGGGGATCGGCCAGATCTTCCTCAACGACGTCGACGACGCGATCGAGGACGCCCGCTGGATAGCCGAGGCGGGCCTGCGGGGCGGGGTGCTGCTGCCGAACGTGCCGCCGGATGCGACCTGGGTAAAGCCGCTGCACGATCCCTACTACGAACCGCTGTGGTCCGAGCTCGAGGAGCTCGCGATACCGGTGAACGTCCACGGCGGCACCGGGTTGCCGAACTACGGCCGTCACGCGCACTCGATGCTGTTGTACCTGACCGAGGTCCCCTTCTACGCGCAGCGACCGCTCACCCACATGCTGCTCTCGGGGGTGTTCGAACGCCATCCCGGGCTGCGGCTCGTGTTGACCGAATCCGGTGCCGCCTGGCTGCCCCCGCTGCTCGAGAACCTGGATGCGACCCTCGCGACGATCCGCGACACCGGAGCGACCGGCGAGTTGCGCTTTCCGGCCGAGGCGGTCCTGCCCCGATCGGCCACCGAGTACGTGCAACAGAACGTGTGGATGGGTGTGTCGATGCCCGGGCCCGATGACCTGGCCGCAGCATCGGTGCTGGGCGAGGCGCGCTGGATGTGGGGATCGGACTACCCCCATGACGAGGGAACCCACCCGTTCACCCGCGAGAGCCTCCGTGCTCTGTTCTCCGGGTACGAACCGGCCGATGTCCACCGCCTCGTGGCCACCAACGCCGCGGAGCTCTACGGGTTCGACCTCGACGCGCTCGCTCCGCTCGCAACCCGCATCGGCCCGACCGTCGCCGAGATCGCGGAGCCGCTCGCGGATCTGCCGGCCGACGCGAACGACGCGCTGCGCAAAGCCGCCGCCTGAGCTCCGCTCGGGGACAGGCTCACGGCTCCTCTGCTTCGAGCCGGGAGCCGGTCAGAGACGCGGAGGCAGGCTGTCTACGTTCGCGTAACCCATGCCTCACGCGATGGACTAGAACTACACGGGGGTCGCGCACGGAGCGCGGCCGGGACCGACAACCGACCAACCGAAGACCAAGGGGATGCCATGCCTACGACGACCCGTGCTGCAGTGCTGTGGGGAGATCACCAGGATTGGAAGGTCGAGGACATGCGACTCGACGATCCGGGCCCGGGCGAGGTACTCGTGGAGATGGCCTATGCCGGGATGTGCCACTCCGATGAGCACGTCGTCACCGGCGATATGCCGGTGCCGTTCTGGCCGTTCGTCGGCGGGCACGAGGGCTCCGGCGTGGTGACCAAGTGCGGCCCGGGGGTCCACTACGTCTCCGAGGGAGACCACGTCTCCATGTCGTTCATCCCCGCGTGTGGGCACTGCAAGTCCTGTTCGACGGGTCACCAGAACCTCTGCGACGAGGGAAACAAGCTCTTCGACCTGCAGATGCTGACCCGCGCCGAGGGAGAATCGTCACACACCATCGGTGACAAGGAGGCGGCCCGCTTCGCCCAACTCGGCACCTTCTCGGAGAAGATCCTCGTCTCCCAGGACTCCCTGGTACCGGTCGAATCCGACCTGCCACTCGACGTCGTCGCCCTGGTGAGTTGCGGGGTTGCGACCGGCGTCGGCTCGGCGGTTCACCGCGCCGAGGTGCGAGCCGGCGACAACGTGGCGATCATCGGTGTGGGCGGGGTCGGCATCAACGCGGTCCAGGGAGCGGCGATCTCGGGCGCACGCCGGGTCATCGCCATCGACCCGGTGGAGTTCAAGCGCGAGAAGGCGATGGAGATGGGCGCAACGCACACCTACTCCTCGATCGAGGAAGCTCTGCTCGCGGTGCCGGATCTCACCTGGGGTGAGTTGTGCGACTCGGTCATCATGACCCCGGGCATCATCACCGGCGACATGATCGAACCCGCGATCAACCTCGTGGCCAAGGGCGGCAAGCTCGTCGTCACGGCGCTGACCGGGCTGATGCAGAACGACGTGCAGCTCAACCTGTTCATGCTGGCGATGATGAACAAGTCGGTGCTCGGCACCGTGTTCGGCTCCGGGAACCCCCGGGCCGACATCCCCGAGCTGTTGTCGATGTACCGCGAGGGACGCCTCGACCTCGACGGTCTGATCACCAAGCGGTACTCGCTCGATCAGGTCAACGAGGGATACCAGGACATGCGCGACGGCAAGAACATCCGCGGTGTCATCGAGTTCTGACACCGCTGCCACCGAGACCGTCCGCTTCGGAAGGGAACTGCTCGACCGCCTCGCGACCTCGGTCGTGGGGCGGTCCCGCGAACTGGAGGCCGTTGTCGCGGCCCTCGCGGCGAGCCGCCACCTGCTGTTGGAGGGTCCTCCCGGCACCGGCAAGTCGACGGTGCTGCGTGCTATCGCGACGCACGCCGGGGTCGGTTTCGAGTTCGTCGAGGGCAATGCAGAGCTGACCCCTGCCCGACTCGTCGGCTCCTTCGACCCCTCCGCGGTGCTCTCGGAGGGTTACGTGCCCGAGGTCTTCGTGGACGGCCCGTTGGTGACAGCGCTGCGGGAGGGTTCGATCCTCTACCTCGAGGAGCTCAACCGGGTGCCCGAGGAGACCCTCAACGTGTTGATCACCGTGATGAGCGAGGGCGAGCTGCACGTGCCGCGTCTGGGGCGCATCGCGGCGGAGCCGGGTTTCCGGCTGGTCGCTGCGATGAACCCCTTCGACGCGGTGGGTACCGCACGGATCGCGTCCGCGGTGTACGACCGCTGCTGCCGCCTGTCGATGGACTACCAGTCAGCCGCCGAGGAGCGCGCGATCGTGGCGGCGGAGCTGGCCGAGGGTCAGGGCAGCCCGGACAGCACGACACCAACCGGCAAAGGTGGTTTCACGGCCAGATGCAGAGGCGGCGGCGCAGGTACGACTTCCGGCGCCGATGATCCACTGGTGGCGGCATCGGTGGCGATGGTCCGCGACAGCCGCCGGCACCCCGACCTGCGTGCCGGGTCGTCGGTGCGCGGAGCGATCGACCACGCGATGCTGTGCGGTGAGCTAGCGACGCTGCGTGACCTGTCGCCGCAGGACCCCAGGGTCACCCTCGACGCGGCGCAGCTCGCCCTGTCGGGCAGGTTGCGACTGCGTGAAGGATGCACCCGCCGACCCGAGGACATCGTGACGGAGCTCTGGAAGGCGCACTTCGCAACCGATGGTGCCGGGGCGGACGACGAGGACCGACAGAACGACTCCGGGGGCCCGGGAAAAGCCTGAGCCCGCCACCGGGCGGGCCCGGATCCGGCCAGGACGACGAGGTTCTCGAACACGACCAGGCCGCGGAGGCGGTGGCCGAAGCCGGACGGCGCACCACCTCGCGCCGTGATCTCGCGCGCCGGCAACACTTCGGGGAACTGAGCCCCGAGGTCGGGGTCCTCGACGAGGACGCTGTGGAGGAGCTCATGTCGGAGGACCCCGACGAGGCACTCGCTCTGCTGGCCGACCTGGTGGGCGCAACCGACAGGTCCCTCGCGCAACAGGCGAGGCGTCTCGCCGCGCAAATCTCGATCACCATGACACGCACCGGTGTGCCCCGACGGGGTGTCGGCAGGCTGCGCAGCACACCTCTGGACGGCTCGGCGGGCGACATCGACGTCGATGCCTCCCTCGAGGCGCTCGTCGGCACTTCGACGGGCCGAGCGAGGGTGGGCGACCCGTCGGCGCTGCGGGTGTCCGCCTGGACCCGCCACGACACCGCCCTGTGTCTGCTGGTGGACCGTTCCGGATCGATGTCGGGTGACCGCCTGGCGACCGCCTCGGTGGCGGCGGCCTCGGTGATCTCTCGCTATCCGCGAGATTCCTCGGTGGTGTGCTTCAGCGACCGGGCGGTCGTGGTCAAGTCCCAGGACTCCGAGCGTGACCCCGAACAGGTGCTAGCCGACGTCTTGACGCTGCGGGGCTTCGGGGTCACCGACCTGGGGCTGGCGCTGCGCACTGCGGCGGACCAGCTCGCCCGCTCCGCCGCCCAGCGCAGGGTGGCGATTCTGCTGTCGGACTGCCGCACGACATCGGGTGGCGATCCCCTGCCCCATGCTGCGGGCATCGACGAGCTGGTCGTGCTCGCTCCCGCCGATGACACCGCTGATGCCGAAGCGCTCTGCGATGCTCTCGGTTGCCGCTGGGCCCCGGTCTCGGGGCCCAGCGCGATCCCGGCTGCGATCAGCGCCGTGCTCAGCTGAGCCTGAGCGGTTCAGCCGACGACGAGCGCGCTCACCGCCTGGTCGAGCACGGCAAGATCGTCCTCGGTCTGGGCGAGCCCGGCGAAGAGCACGATCGACCCGGGCAGGTCGACGCTCTGGGCAGCGAACACCGCTCCCACGTTCGGGGAGCAATCGAGCAGCGCAAGTGGCCCCACGAGGCTGCCGTTGTCGAAGGTGTCCCGACTGCTCTCGGTGCAGCCCGCACCCTCGATGAACGCGTTGACGACCTCGGTGAGGTTCGACTCGCTCGGATCGACTCCATCGGCGATGACGGTGATGATCCCAGGACCTGAATCGCTGTTGAACGCCGCGATCGACGGTGCTGCCATCAACGTGGGCTGCGGAGAACCCAGGCCGAGGAGATCCTGTTCGGAGCCGTCGATGTCGGACCAGGTATCGGGCACCGCGGTAGCGATGCGCCCCGTCGAGTCCTCGATCCCGACGTACTCGCTGACTGGAACTCCCTCACCGGTGCTCGGTTCCACCTCGTCGGCAAGCTCGCTCGCGAACGAGTAGGTGATCTCGAGGGTCTTGTCGCTGAACAGCTCGCCCTCGAGCTCCTCCTCGGTGTCGAAGCGCAGGACCCTGATCGAGATCGCATCACCCTCCGAGGTGGAGCGCAGCACGTCGCAGTACTCCTCCATCGTGCCGCTGTCGAGCTGCACGCCGTTGAGGTTGGTGATGATGTCACCGGGCTTGACACCGGCCTTCTTGGCGGGCCCACCTGCGTCGACCGCGTTGACCCACACACCTGCGAGCCCACTCTCCTCATCCGCGATGGCAGTGCCGTTCACTCCGATCGAGAGCTCGTCGCCCTCGCGCAGGGTGTCGGCTACCTTCTTCGCGAGCTCGGCGTTGATGGCGTAGAACTGCTCGGTGCTGCTCGCGTCGCTCGCGAAGCTCGCGTAGTTCACCCCGACGATCTGGCCGCTCTCGTTGACCAGCGGACCACCGGAGTTGCCGGGCTGGATGTTGGCGTCGTGTTCGATGACGCTCGCCACCGAGGCCCAGTTGGACTCGCCGTCCGCCTCGGCCTTGGACACTACGCCCTTGGTCGCGGTGTACTCGGGATCACCGAGGGGGAACCCGAGCGCGTAGACGTCGGTGGGAGGTTGGGGCACCTCGGATGCGAACTCGAAGTACGGCCACGGCCCGTCGTCGTCGAGCTTCACCACCGCGAGGTCGTTGCACTCCGACACGCCGAGCACCTTGGCCGGGATGTCCTTGTCGTCCCCGCCCACATATGCCTTGAGGGACCCGGCTCCGGTCACAACGTGGTTGTTGGTGACCACGATCCCCGACGGATCGATTATGAACCCCGAACCGGAACCGCTGCCGGAGACAGTGCCCACCTCGGGATCACGGAACTCCCCCTCTGCAACCAGCTGCACCACCGCGCCCTGGGCGTCGTCGACCGAGCTGATCGCGCCCTCGCCCGAGGACTTGTCTCCGGAGTCCTTCGAAGCCGAATCGTCACCGCAGGCTGCGGCGACAAGCGCCAGACCGGCCAGGATGGCAACTGCGCTGCTACGCATCCTCGTGGCGCCGCGGCGCACGTCGGATGTGCTGGATTGGGTTTGCATCGTGGTCTCCCTGGTCGACCGGAGCTGATTTGCCAGCTCCCTTTCTACCCGTTTGCGAACGGAATGCGTCGGAATTCGACGTGTGGCGGCCATGTCGGGTGTTCTCCCGCCGGCGAGTCGAAACGGCCCGGTACTCATCCCGACACCTCGGGATGAGTACCGCTCTCCCAGGAGGGTACGCCGTCGTCGGCGCTCATGGCGGCCTTGCGCCTCTTCTCGGTGTACATGTCGAGATCCGCGCGGTGCAGCAGGTCGACCGGCGAGTCCCCGAAGTCCGACAGAGCGACGCCGAGCGAGATCCCGACACCGGGGAACTCGCCGAGCTCCCGTTGCACCGCGGTGCGGCAACGGCTCATCAACTTGACGGCGTCGGTGGAACCACGCACCATGCGCACCGCCACGAACTCGTCGCCGCCGATGCGCCCGATCACGGCGTCGTCACCGGCTGCCGAACGTAGACCGTCGGCCACCGCCACCAGGACCGCGTCACCTGTGCGGTGACCCAGTCGGTCGTTCAGGGCCTTGAATCCGTCGAGGTCACCGAACACCGCTGCCACCGAGCCCTGCGGCGATTCCTTGATCAGGCGGGCCATGTGCTCCTTGACCGCAGCGCTGTTCAACAGTCCGGTCAGCTGGTCGGTCTCCGCGCGCTCGAGCAACGCCTGTTCGGCTTCTGCACGCAATGCTGCAGCGTGGACCAGGCCACCGATCACCCCTGCCAGGTCCGCGTTGAAGTCGTCCCATGCGCCTACACCGGCGGTCTGGTTCAACTCGGCGACGAGCACTCCTGCATCGCCGCGACCGCCGGGTAGGTCCACCTCGACCGCCTCTACCATCAGCGTGTCGGTCTCATCGAGATGGCGGTGCACCACGTAGCCCTCTGCTCCAAGCGCATCCGACGGAGCGACCGGTCTGGGTACCGAGCAGTTCTGGTCACGGGTCCAGCTGGTCGAGAGCTGTAGCGAGTCGTCGTGCGTGGACCAGATCGCGATGCCCGTCGCCCCGATCACCGCCGCCATGCTCTCGAGGATCGCGACCAGCTCGCCCCTTTCGTCCGAACGCATCTCCGAGCACTTCAGAGCCGTCTCCTGGGCGAGGTTCTGCAACCGCGCACGTCGGCTCAGCACGAGATCGTCATCCGCGACTGTCCGGATGCTGAGCACCCACCAGGTCTCGCCGTGGTGATCGAAGGTGGTGGAGGCGATCCGTGAGGGGACCCAGGCGTCCGTGGCGGACCTCAACCGGCAACCGACCGCCGCATGACGGCTCTCGATGTGCCCGGCCTCGGCTATGCCGTTGACTATCGGGCCCAGGTCCTCGATGTGCACGAAGTCAGCGATGCCGGTGCCGACCAGCTCATCGGGGCGGTAGCCGAACACCGGAGTCACACTCGGTGAGACCCATCGCGCACGGAACCCGTCGTCGAGCACCGCGAGAACATCCGGACATTCACGTCCTGCAAGGCACTCGAGTGGGTCCGGAGGGTCTTCCCGACCCGGGTGCTCGATGCGCTCAGGCTCGCCGACTCCACCATGTGACAGCTCCTCGCGTGCGCGCGTTCGCTCACCTGTGGGTGTTTCCATCGTGTGATCTATCGGCAGCAACAACGCATCATTGAGCGGAACTCGGCGCGCCTCAGGACCCGCACCGGGGCATCAGTCGAAGAGCCGGGCTATCGCATCGAGCGTCCCGGGGTTGGCGAGCGCGGAGGTGTTGCGGACCTCGCGTCCATTGACACGATCGGCGACCGCCAACTCGGCGAGCTTCCCCGACCGGGTGCGGGGGAGGTCCTCCACGGCGTGGATCTCCGCGGGAACGTGCCGGGGTGAGCAGCCCGTTCGGATGCGTTGTCGGATCTCGGCTGCGAGCTCATCGGTGAGAGCGGTGGCGCCGCCGAGGCGCACCAGCAGCACGATCCGCACGTCACCGTCGGCCTCCCGTGCGAACACCAGCGACTCGAGCACCTCGGGGATCTGCTCGGTCTGGCGGTAGATCTCCGCGGTGCCGATCCGCACGCCCCCGGGGTTGAGCGTGGTGTCGGATCGTCCGTGGATCACGAAGCCCCCGTGGTTGGTTCGGCTCGCGAAGTCACCGTGCGCCCAGACACCCTCGAAGCGTTCGAAGTACGCAGCCATGTACCGGGGGCCGACCTCGCCCGGTCCGCCGTCACCCCAGAAGCGCAACGGCGTGGAGGGGAACCCCGCGGTGCACACCAGCTCGCCGCGCACACCGGGTGGGCACGGAACACCCGAGTCGTCCCAGACCTCCACGGCCATGCCGAGTCCGGGCCCTTGGATCTCGCCCCGGAAGACCGGCCGGGTCGGGTCGCCCAGCACGAAGCACCCGCACAGATCCGTTCCACCGGATATCGACGCCACGTGCAGGCCATCCGCACAACCCGGGGCCACCGCTTCGTAGAGCCAGTCGAATGACTCGGGCGACAGCGGTGAACCGGTCGAGGCGAGGGTCCGCAGGCCCGACAGCGACACCGCCCGGGCGGGCCGGTAACCGGACTTGGCAACCGCATCGATGTACTTGGCGGAGACGCCCAGGAACGTGAGCGACTCCGATTCTGCGAGCTCCCAGAGCCGCTGCGGGCCGGGATGGAACGGGTTGCCCTCGTAGAGCACCGCGGTGGCACCGGAGGCCGGCGCGGATGCCAGCCAGTTCCACATCATCCACCCTGCGGTGGTGAAGTAGCAGACCCGGTCACCCGGACCGATCCCGCAGTGGAGCTGGTGCTCCTTGAGGTGTTGCAGCATCACTCCCCCGGCTCGGTGCACGATGCACTTGGGGACCCCGGTGGTACCCGAGCTGAACAACACGTACCAGGGGTGGTCGAACGGGAGCTGCTCGAATCGCAACTCGGCTCCGCGGTGCGGTTCCAACCAGGCTTCGTAGTCGACCCCAGAGCCCTCGGGCAGCGCGTCCAGCGTCGCGCTCGTGCTGTTGTCCAGGTGGGCAACCACGACCGTTCGTTCGAGACCCCGCAGTGCTGCCACGACCTCCGCCAGGGGTCCGGAACGATCGAAGGGCTTGGCGCCGTAGGTGTACCCGTCGACCACCACGAGCACCTTCGGTTCGATCTGCCCGAAGCGGTCGAGCACCCCGTCGACGCCGAAATCAGGCGACGTGGAGCTGAACACCGCCCCGATCGACGCGGTCGCGAGCATCACGAGCATCGCAACCTCTGTGTTCGGCAGCCACACCGCAACGCGGTCACCCGGTCCGACCCCCTCCGAACGCAGCGCGGCGGCTATGGCCGCCACCTCGGAGCGCGCTTCGGCTCGGGTCGTCACCCGTCTGCGACCAAGCTCGTCGACCGCCACGAACATCGGGGCCTCCGGGTCTGCGGCCCTGTCACCTGCTCTCCCCGCAAGGATCACCTCGGCGACGTTCATGGCCACCTCGGGGAACCACGACAGCTCCGCCGGGTGCGCACCGGGGTTCGCGATCGCAGGTCCCAACCGTTCGACGCCCGCCAGCAGCTCGTCGAACGCCAGGCCCCAGAACGCCTCGGGCTCCTCGACCGACCACCGGTGAAGCGCCAACGAATCGTCGAGGCTCGTTCCCGAACGTTCCTCGGCCCGGCGCAGGAAGCGCTCCATGGCACTGCCCGCCACGCGTCCCCTGCTGGGGGTCCACAGCGGACCGTCACCAGAGCCTGCACCGGATGGGTTGCCCATCGGGCGATTCTGCCACGCCCCGCAGGGACAACCCACGAGGTGCGGTCACGGTGCGAAGCGAGGATGCGTACCCAGCATCCGAGAAGCGCACCGGGAACGCACCGGGAACGCACCGGGCACACAGCACAACCACGAGGGGCGGTCACGGTGCGAAGCGAGGATGCGTACCCAGCATCCGAGAAGCGCACCGGGACCGCACCCACAGCCGCGGAACCTCGCGGGACTCGAAGTACCTGACGCGTGAGTCGGTCCGATGGTGAAGAATGGCGACATGGAACGCCTGACGGGGATGGATGCCACCTTCTTGTACGTCGAGACCCCCGAAGCCCACATGCACGTGGCAATGACCGGTATCTACGACGTGTCGACCATGGAGGGTGGTTACAGCTTCGAGTCGATCAAGGAGCACATCCGCTCACGGCTCCACCTGGTGCCGCCGTTCAGGCGCCGGTTGGTGCAGGTGCCGTTCCAGTTCCACCATCCGGTCTGGGTCGAGGACCCGGAGTTCAACCTCGACTACCACGTCCGGCGGATCGGGTGTCCGGCCCCCGGCGGTCGACGGGAGCTCGCCGACGTGGCCGCACAGATCGCTTCGATCCCGCTCGACCGGACACGTCCCCTCTGGGAGGCATGGGTCATCGAGGGCCTCAAGCACGATCGCATAGGTTTCGTGGTGAAGGTCCACCACTCGGCGATCGACGGAGCCTCGGGCGCCGAGATCATGACCGAGATGTACGACCTCTCACCCGAGGGCCGGGGGCTGGAGCCGCAACCCGTGGAGCCCGAGCGCATCCCGACCGATCAGGAGCTGCTCGCCTACGCCACGCTGTCCAAGCTCCGACTGGCCCGCGATTCGTTCGGTCTGGTCAAGCGGACCGTGGAGAACGTCACGAGCCTCGTGCGCGCGGCACGCAATCCCGACATCATCCACGGAGCGGTCCCGCTCACCGCGCCGCGCACGCCCTGGAACAAGGCCATCGGGCCCCACCGTGCGGTGTCGTTCGCGCGCCTGCCCCTGGAGGACGCGAAGGCCGTCAAGGACGCTCTCGGGGTGAAGCTGAACGACGTGATCCTCGCCGTGTGCGCGGGGACCCTGCGGCGCTACCTCGCGGATCACGGAGGAATCCCCGAGGATCCCCTGATCGCGACCTGTCCCGTGTCGGTGCGGGTCGACTCCGACAAGGGCACCCTCGGCAACAAGGTCTCCGCCATGTTCACCTCGCTCGCCACCGACGTGGCGGATCCTGAGCAGCGTCTGGAGATCATCGCCTCTTCCACAACCGGCGCCAAGGGTGACCACGAGCTGATCGGCGCACGCACGTTGACCGACTGGGCCGAATTCGCGGCTCCGCGGACCTTCGGGCTCGCAGCAAGGCTCTACGGGTCGATCAACGAGTCGCTGCGACCAGTGCACAACCTGGTGATCTCGAACGTACCCGGGCCGCCCTTCCCGTTGTACCTGGGAGGCGCCGAGCTCGTCGCCGCATATCCGATGGGACCCGTCATGGACGGAGCGGGTCTCAACATCACCGTGTTGTCGTACCGCGACAACATCGACATCGGATTCATGGCCGACCGCGACCTGGTGCCCGACGTGTGGGACCTTGCAGGTGCGGTCAAGCCCGCTTTCGACGAGCTCGTGACGATCGCCGAGAAGCGCGACCCCACGGTCACGAAGTCCGCCGCCCCTGTCACCGCCACGTCCAAGGCGGCGAAGCGGGTGGCACCGAAGAAGCGGGCCCCGGCCAAGAACCGAACCACTGCCGGAAAGCGCGCCCCGGCAAAGAAGCGCGCCCCTGCAAAGAAGCGCGCCCCTGCAAAGAAGCGCGCCCCTGCAAAGAAGTGAACCGCCGGCGCACACCACATCCGACGGCTCGGGATCATCGGGTGCTCTAGATTCAGCTCGTGGCCTACAACATCGCGGACCTCTTCGAGCACACGGTCGACGCGGTCCCTGACCGCGAAGCTCTGATCTACCGCGACGAGATCTGGACCTTCGCCGAGGTGGATGCCCGGGCGAACCGGGTGGCGCACTGGCTGGCCGATGCTGGCGTGGACCACGGTGACCACGTGGGCATCTACGCCATGAACTCCGAGGCGTGGGTCTCGGTGATGTTCGGATGCCTGAAGATCCGCGCCGTACCGATCAACATCAACTACCGCTACGTGGAAGCCGAGCTCGAGCACCTGATCGGCAACTCCGACATCGTGGCGTGCGTGTTCGACGAGGAGTATGCCACCCGGCTCTCGGCGGTCCGCGATACCGCACCGGCGCTGCGGACCTTCGTCCACATCGAACACCACGACCCCGCGGACCCCGTGCCGGAGGGGACCGCCGACGCACTCCAGAACCTGGGGTCGGTGCCGTACCAGGAGGTCCTCGCCGGCGGGTCATCCGAACGCGATTTCGCTCCGCGCTCGGGCGACGACCGCTACATAATCTACACCGGAGGCACCACGGGCATGCCCAAGGGCGTCGAGTGGCGCAACGAGGACATCTACTTCGCGCTCGGCCAGGGCGTCGACGCGATGACCAACGAGCGGGTCTCATCGGAGTTCACCAAGGCCGAACAGGCCGCCGCGTCGGGCGCTCCCCTGGTGTTCTGCATCATCCCGCCGATGATGCACGGGGCCGCCCAGATCGCGACCATCAGCCAGTGGCTGATCGGCAACACGATCGTGATGCTGCGGCGGTTCGACGCCGAGGTTCTCTGGGATGCGATCGAGGAACACGGGATCAACTCGATGATCATCACCGGCGATGCGATCGCCCGTCCGATGATCGACGCGCTCGACGCCAACCCCGGCCGTTGGAACACCGACAGCCTCATCGCCCTGTCATCGTCAGCGGCACTGTTCTCCCAGTCGCTCAAGGACCGGTTCCTCGAGTACTTCCCGAACCTTGTGATCACAGACTCGATCGGTTCCACAGAGGGCGGGTTCAACGGGGTGCGGATCGCAGCGAAGGGCGACCGCGCAGAGGGTGGCGGGCCCAAGGTCAACCCGGGCGTGGATGTGAAGATCCTCGACGAGAACCTCGAGGAGATCCTCCCCGGCGACACCCGACAGGGTCTGCTGGCGAGGAGCGGGAACATCCCGATCGGCTACTACAAGGATCCTGACAAGACCGCCGCGAACTTCGTCGTCGCCGGCGACGGGCGCCGCTACGCAGTCACGGGCGACCACGCCCGTTGGAGCGAGGACGGCGGACTGGTGATGCTCGGGCGCGGCACGGTGTCGATCAACTCCGGGGGCGAGAAGATCTTCCCCGAGGAGGTGGAGGCCGCGATCAAGTCCCACCCCGCGGTCTTCGACTGCCTGGTCGTCGGCGTGCCCGACGAGCGATTCGGACAGCGGGTCGCCGCGGTGGTGCAGTGGCGCGAGGGACAGAGCGCATCCCTTGACGACCTGGATGCCGCGGCGCGCCGACTCGTGGCCGGCTACAAGGTCCCCCGCGAGCTGCACTGCGTGGACGAGGTCGTCCGCTCACCATCGGGGAAACCCGACTACCCGTGGGCCAAGAAGCTGGCCGAGGCCGGCGAACACCTCGTGCACTGAGAGCTCCCAACTCCCAACGCTCAGCCCGATGGTTTCGGGGTCGGGACTGGGCGTGGCCAGGCGTGGACTAAGCGTGGACTAAGCGCCCACGAGCAGGAACCAGGCTCCGAGCCCTGCGATGCCGACTGATCCCGCCATGCGAAGGCGCGCTATTGCGACCTCGGTCAACACGAGCCCGAGAACATGACCGACGGCCACGCACACGGTGCTGACAGCCAGGGATGCGATCGTCATCCCCAGCACCCATCCGCTGGTTCCGATTCCCGTCCGTCCGCTGAGCACCAGCGACGCGAACACCAGGAGTGTCACCGGGTTCGCCGCTGTCAGAGCGAAGAAGGCACCTGCACGCCCCAGAGCACCTGCTCGTGCGGAACTGCGCTCGACCTGTACGGATGTCTTGGTCGCCACGCGTCCCGGCGCCGGCGGAGAACCGGACCCGATGGCGTGATCCAAGAACGCCATGGTCGCCGCACGAGCCGATGTGAGCTCGGACCTCGCCGCGGTCCAGATGTGAGCCGCCAGGCCCAAGAGGACGATGAAGGTCCCAAGGTGCATCACGGGCTGCACCGGGGCGAGCAGACCGGCGGCACCGGCTCCCACCAGCGAAGCCGCCACCGAGAAGGTCAGGTCCGTCGTGGCGACTCCTGCTGCAGCAGGCAGACCGGCCGCGAAACCGTGTCTCATCCCTTGTTCGACCAACAGGAGCGCGACCGGCCCAACGACGATCATCACAGGCACACCGGTTGCCACGCCGAGCAGGAGGTCCGACAGCTGCATGAGCCAACTATCCCATGGCCCCGACCGGGTTTCAGCGGTTATTCTGATGGTGATGAGCGCTTCCGCCGGTGATTCTTCTGCAATCGATGAAATCGACCAGCTGATCCTCGGTGAGCTCCACAGGAACGCACGGTTGAGTTGGCGCGACCTGGGCGAGCGCATCGGTCTCGGTTCGTCCGCCACCGCGGAGCGGGTACGCAGACTCGAGGCTTGCGGAACCATCACCGGCTACACCACGGAGTTGGACCTCGCCCGATTGGGAATCGGCCTCCAGGCGATAACCGAGATCCGCATGGCACGGGGCACCGATCACGACGTCTTCGAGGAGCTGCTCGCATCGACGCCCGAGGTGCGATCCGCGATGCACGTGACCGGAGCCCACGACTACGTCGTGATGCTCGCGTGCGCCGACGTCCCGCGCCTCGACGAGCTGCTCACCCGATGGCGCACCGAGGCCGGAGTGGAGGAATCCTCCACTCGCATCGTGTTGAACCAGCTCGACCTCAACGCCCGTCGCGCAGGTCCCCCCGGCGGCGGATCAGGCTGACGCCGCATCCCGGGCCACCGGGACAGAAGGTCAGTCCCGGGACGCGGACTCGAGCTCCTCCTGGGCCGCGAGCCACTGTGCCATGAGGTCCTCTGCACGATCCTTGGCAGCGTCGTGTTCGTCTGCCAGAGAGCGCACCCGTTGGTGGTCGTCGTAGATCGACGGATCGGCGAGCTCGGTGCCCAGGCGCTGCACCTCCGCCTCCGCGGTGGCCACCCTGCGCTCCAGGCTCTGCGCGCGCTTGCGGACCTCGCGGGTCCGCGCCGCGCTCATCTGGCGGACCTGCGCTTCGCGGCGTCGGACCTCACCGCGGTTCTCCCGTCGGTTGACTACGGCTGCGGCGGGCCCAGCCGAAGAGGTGCCGTGTTCGGGCGATTCCACCGACCCCGACGACCCGTCGAGCGGCGTCGGCGAAGCCGATCCCGCCGATGCGGTCGTCGCACGGGGTGCCAACAGCTCCTCGTCCACACCGTCGACCAGCACCGCCCTGCCATCGCGGACCACGACCAGCCCGTCTGCGACCTCGCGGATCAGGTATCGGTCATGGGTCACGAGCAGCACGGTTCCCGGGTATGCGATCAGAGCGTCCTCGAGCACATCGCAACTGGGCAGATCGAGATGGTTCGTGGGCTCGTCGAGCACCAACAGGTTCACAGGGTCGACCATCATCCGTGCCAGCGCGAGCCGGGTCCTCTCCCCACCCGAGAGGTCGCCGACCTTGCGGTCCACCGCTTCGCCGCGGAAGCCGAACCCCGCCAGCACGGTTCGCGGGTTGCGGCCCTGCTGCTCCCCAACTGCCCCACGGAGCTCCTCGAGCACCGTCCG
>CAYVYG010000008.1:16654-24399 GCA_964454385.1 uncultured Microthrixaceae bacterium | reverse complement strand
AGGAAGCCGCATAGCCACAACCACAATTCCTGTCCGGAAAACGCGGGGCCGCCCACCCCTCGGGCACCGTCGTCGAGATCGGCGCCGGGCTCAACACCCGCTACGAACGCATCGACAACGGCACCGCGACCTGGATCGACCTCGACCTCCCCGACACCATCGACCTGCGACGCCGATTCTTCACCGACACCGACCGCCGCACCATGGTGACCGCATCGGTGCTCGACACCGACTGGCACGACAAAGTCGCCGCCACCGGCGGACCCTGGTTCTTCTCCGCCGAAGCCGTCCTCATCTACCTCCAACCCCCCGACGTGACCGCCGCGCTCGACGCCATCGGCACCCGCTTCCCCGACACACCCATCGCGCTCGACACCTGGGCCACCTGGATGCGCGACCACCAGAGCGACCACGACACCATCGGCGCACTCGACGCCGACTTCCAATGGTTCTGCGACGACCCCGCCACCCTCGAACTCACCCACACCACCATCGAGATCCTCGAACGCTGCACCTTCCCCGAAGCCCCCCAACCCGTCCTCGACCTCCTCCCACCCGACCTGCGCCAGTTGCTCACCGCGCTGGCCGACGACCCCCAGATGGCCACCTACCACCAGAACCTCCTCACCCTCCACCCAATGCAACCTGCCGCCGAACGGTGAGGCTCGGCCGGCCAGCCCGACACACAGACCATGCGCCAACGATGAGTTGCGCAGGCTGTCGACCGGTCGTTGCGCCGTTCACCTCAGCTCAGTCTTCGTCGGCCGGGCTCCGCTCGCCGTCGAGGCGGACCAGGAGCCCCAGGAGCGCGGCGAGGTCGTTGCTGTCGAGCGCGGTGAGCAGCGGCGAAGCGGCGGCGAGGCGGAAGCCGATCCGGTCGGCCGTCTCGCGTCCTGCGGCGGTGAGTTGTGGACGGCGGACGCGGCGGTCGCTGCGGTCGGGTACCCGCCGCAGGAGCCCACGTTGCTCGGGCGCGCCCGTCATCACCGACACGCGGGTGTTGTCGATGCCGAGTCGCTCCGCGATCTCGCTCTGCGTCGCGGGGGACTCGGCAGATCGCAGCAGACGCGCCTCGGACGGCGTCAGTCCCTCCTGGGCGGCCGCGTCGACCACGACGCGTTCGAGGTTCGCGGCGACCCGTAGCGGCGTCTCGCCGACCTCTCGCGCCAGCGCAAGTCGCTCGAAGTCATCCACGGCGACCACCAGAGCGCGACCGGTGCGTGCCCGAAGCGCAGACTTGACCGGAGTGATAGGTAGCCTCACCGACGATCGTGGTGGACCCGAGCTCGACCGGCGTCGACGAGTTGCTGGCGACGTTTGGCCGGGCGACCGGCAACCCCGACGCAGCCGCCGAGACCGTCGCAGAGCTCGACGCGCACCTCGCCGAGGTCGCCGATGCGGTCCGACACAACCCATCCGGTGGCGGTGCTGACGATCGCCGAGGAAGGCGGTGTGAACGTCCTCACCGCCGAGTCGTTGCACGGGCAGATCCTCGACGAGTTTGGGCTTCACCATCACCCAGGCCGAAGGGGGCGAGCTCGGCGGAGAAGCCGGGGTGCGCCATCCGCTTCGCATGCGCCGGCTCGCTGTCGCGGCCGTCGACCGCCCCACGCCACGCCTGGCCCGCCTGACGCTGGCCGGGAACGAAGGCCCCGTAGCCGTAAGCCTGCACAGCCTTCCACGAGACGAGCTGGTCAGCTTCGACGGCGGGCAACGATGCTGCGGTTGGGGGGAGCTGGGCCCGGATCTCGGCGACGGTGCCGCCGCGGGCGTCGGCGAGGATGACATCCGCGGGGTACTTGCCGGCCTGCTCCCAGCTGAGGGTCTCCCAGAACCCGCCACTGGTCGGATGCGACTCGGGTACCGCCAGGTTCATCCCGAGCGTCTGGTAGTACGCGAGATCGGGGAAGCCGGGTGGGTAGGCGATGTACATCTCGGCCGGCGTGCCCGAGGCGGCGACGACCCGCAGGCCGGGGTTGGCATCGAGCGCGTCGGACAGCTCGGACGAGGCGAAGTCGAACTGGGCGCGTGCGTCGTCGATGCGGGTCTGGTCGGCGCCGAGCGATGAGGCCAGCTCGGCATACCGTCGGAGCGGCTCGTCGATGGGTCGCTCGTCGACGCGGATGCCGACGATGGGTGCGATCTGTTCGATCTCGTCGATCTCGTCGTCGTCGATGCCCCAGTAGCTCGACTCAACCCACATCGACGTGACGATGATGTCGGGTTGGAGGGCGGCGAGCGCCTCGAGGTTGATCTCGCTGTCGATCTCGCCGAGCGAGGTGAAGGCGTCGGGATCGGCGAGTCCCATCGCCGGGTCGGGAGATCCGTCGGCCCGGCGCAGCGGCCCGAACACCCCGTCGGCGACGATGCCGTACTCCCAGAGCCCGCCGGCGGCGACGCTCTGCGCGGCGATCGTGTCGGGCACGTCGGCAAGGGTGTGGGTGATGCCCCGATCGTCGGTGAACGACCACTCGCCGCCGGCCGTGTCGGCCGTCGCGGTCCCGGATCGGGACTCGGCGGTGTCGGGATCCGACGTGCAACCGGCGGCGACCGCCACCGCAGCCATCGCGACGACCGCCAAGGCCTGCCTTACCCCGAGCCGACGGTGTCCGGTGTTCGTGGCGGGGGTCCGGCTGCTGCGGAGGGTCATGCGTCGTCCTCGGGGGTCGGGATCGGGTTGTCGGCGTGCCGCCAGTAGGGGGTCAGGCTCACCTGGTCGCGGGGCAGCGCCCAGGTGTGGCGGACGTGCTTGCGGATACCGGTCATGAGACGGCTCTCGCCGCCACCCCACACGTAGGTCGACGCCGGTGGCGGGGGGAGGGACACCACCGCGTCGACGAGCGCGGTCGACAGGCCCGACGGGGTGCCGTCACGGTGGAGCCAGGTGACCGAACAGGATGCCGTGGCGGTGATGGGTTGGCGCTCGTGCCGGTCGGCGACCTCGACGACCAGGTGCGCCTGCTGGTGCGGTTCGAGGGACTCGGCGAGGGCACAGGCCGCGGGCAGTCCGGTGTCGTCGGCGACGAGCAGGAGATGGGTGGTGTCGGCGGGTGGGTGGTAGGCGGTGCGCGGCCCCCACAGTGCGACCGGGTCACCCGCCTCGGCGGTGGCCGCCCAGCCGGATGCCGGCCCGGCTTCGTCGTGGAGGACGACATCGATGTCGATCTCGTCGTCGTCGGGCCGGTGGTGGCGAACCGTGTAGTACGCACCGACCGGCCGGTCGACTTCGGGCATCTCGAAGCAGGCGGTCCAGGTGAAGTCGACGCCGATCGTGAGCTCGCGCCGCCCCGGCGGGGGCAGCAGCACGTAGACGAAGCTGTCGGGGCCGGCGGTCCGGTAGCGGTCGAGACCACCGGCGAACGTCAGGCGACGGACGCCAGGGGAGCGCTGCTCGGCTCGAGCCAGTCGGGTGAGGTGGGTGGGCATCGCATCGATGTCGTCGCTCAACTCCTCGCCTTTGCCTCGGTGCCGACGTGACCCGTACGCTACCGGCTGATGGTAGGCATGCCTAACACGGCAGATAAGGTTAAGGAATCGTCTGGCGAGATGGCCCGTGCGACGCCGTCGCGGCCCGGCGGTCTCTCCGGCCTGTGGTCGCGGTCGGTGGGCCTAGTGCTGTTGGGCGCCCTCGTCGTCGGCGCGGCGATGCTCTCGATCGCCGTCGGCGCCAAGCCGATGGCGCTCTCGCAGGTCCTCGACGCCGTGTTCGGCTACGACGCCTCGATCGAGGACCACCTGATCGTGCGAGAGCTGCGAGTGCCTCGCACGGTGCTCGCCCTTGCCGTCGGCGCCGCGTTGGGGCTGGCGGGGGCGGTGATGCAGGGCGTGACCCGCAACCCGCTGGCGGATCCGGGCCTGCTCGGGGTCAACGCCGGAGCGGCTCTCGGCGTGGTGACCGCCATCGGGGTGTTCGGTGTGACGACCGCGTCGGGGTACGTGTGGTTCGCGTTCGTGGGGGCTGCGGGTGCTGGTCTGGTCGCGTACACGCTGGGATCGGTCGGTCGGGGAGGCGCGACGCCGGTCAAGCTGGCCATCGCCGGCGCGGCGATGTCGGCGCTGCTCGGGTCGTTCACTGCGGCGATGCTGTTGTTGGACTCGGCGACGCTCGACCAGTACCGGTTCTGGGCGGTGGGTTCGGTCGCTGGCCGCGATCTCGGCGTCGCCCAGGCGGTCGCTCCGTTCCTCGTCGCCGGCGCGGTCCTGGCCGTCGGGTCGAGTCGGGCGCTCAACGGCTTGGCGCTCGGCGAGGACGTCGCCCGGTCTCTCGGCCAGCGCGTCGGGTGGGTGCGGGCCATTGCCGCAGCGTCGATCGTCCTGCTCTGCGGTGCCGCGACCGCTGCGGTCGGACCGGTGTGGTTCGTGGGCCTCACCGTGCCACACGTGGCTCGGGCCATCACCGGACCCGACCACCGTTGGCTGCTGCCCTACGCCATGGGCCTCGGCGCCGTGTTGCTCACCATCGCGGACGTGGTCGGTCGTGTCGTCGCGCGACCGGGCGAGCTCGAGGTCGGGATCGTCACCGCGTTCCTGGGCGCTCCGGTGTTCATCGCGTTCGTCCGCCGCCGTCGGATCGCCGAGCTGTGACTGCCACCGCCACACTCGAGCGAACCCCCAGCCGTGCACGGTCGATGCGCAAGGCGGTCGCGGCTGCCCGATCCGGGCAGGTGTTCGCCATCCGATTGGGTCCGGTGTCGGCGCGAGTCGACGGACGCAGCGTGTTCGTCTCGATCGTCCTCGCCGTGGTGGTGGCCCTGGGTCTGGCGTGGAGCGTGAGCGTCGGCGATTTCCCCATCCCGCTGGGTGACGTGATCGGCGAGCTCACCGGGCTCGGCGGCAGCGACTCGAGCGAGTTCATCATCCGGACCCTGCGGCTCCCGCGTGCGCTCACCGGCGTACTGGTCGGCGCCGCCTTCGGCGTGTCGGGACAGATCTTCCAACGCATGGTGCACAACCCCCTCGCCAGCCCCGACATCCTGGGGGTCTCGTCGGGTGCAGCCGTCGGTGCCGTTGCCTGCATCGTCCTGCTCGGGGCGGCCTCCACCGTCGTGACCGGCGCCGCCCTGGTCGGGTCGGTGGCCGCCGTCGCCGCCATCTACCTGCTGGCCATCAAGAACGGGTTGTCGAGCTACCGGCTGGTGCTCGTCGGCATCGGGATCACCGCGATGCTCAACGCCGTCGTCGCCTACCTGTTGACCCGCGCCGAGCTGTACGACGCGCAACGAGCGACGGTGTGGCTCACCGGCAGCCTGAACGGCCGCGGCTGGGACTACGTCGTTCCGCTCTCGGTGCTGCTCGCCGTGCTCGTACCGGTGACGCTGATCTCGGCCCGTCAGCTGCGTGGGTTGGAGATGGGCGACGACGCCGCCCACGCCCTCGGCGTGGGCCTGCGCCGCTCGAAGCTGTCGCTGTCACTGACCGGTGCCGCGCTCGCGGCGGTGGCTACCGCCGCGGCTGGTCCGGTCGGGTTCGTCGCCCTGGTCGCACCCCAGATCGCCCGACGGCTCGTCGGTGCGCGAGCCGAGGCGCTCATCCCCGCCGCGCTCGTGGGCGCCGCGATCATGGTGTACGGCGACCTCGTCGCTCGCCGCCTGTTCGCACCGATCGAGCTGCCCGTCGGGGTGGTCACGGCCATCGTCGGCGCGCCCTACCTCCTCTGGCTGCTCACCCGCACCAACCGGATCGGCAGCGGCGGATGACGCCCACGCCACCGAAGACGACCGCGTCGGACGAGCCCGCCGCCGATCTGGCACGTCGTCTCGTCGCGGAGAGACTCGAGCTCGCCTACGACCACCGATCGATCGTCGAAGGTCTCAGCCTCGCGATTCCGACCGGAGAGGTCACCGTCATCGTCGGCCCCAACGCGTGTGGCAAGTCGACGCTGTTGCGGGGCCTCGGTCGTCTGCTCACCCCCCGCAGCGGTGTGGTGCTCCTCGACGGCGAACAGATCCGGCGGCTCCCGACCCGTGTCGTAGCGCAGCGGCTCGGCCTGCTGCCCCAACAGCCGATCGCGCCCGATGGCATCACCGTGGCCGACCTCGTGTCGCGTGGCCGTCATCCCCACCAGCGCTGGTTCCGGCAGTGGTCGACCGCCGACGAGGCCGCCGTCGACCAGGCGCTCACCGTCACCGGCATGTCCGAGCTCGCCGACCGGTCTGTCGACGAGCTGTCCGGTGGGCAACGACAGCGCGTGTGGATCGCCATGGCCATCGCGCAGGCCGCCGACATCATGCTGCTCGACGAGCCCACGACCTTCCGCGATCTCACCCACCAGATCGAGGTCCTCGACCTCCTCGCCGACCTCAACCGCAGCGAAGGCCGCACGATCGTGTGCGTGCTGCACGACCTCAACCTCGCCTGCCACTACGCCCACCACCTCGTCGCCATGCACGACGGCCACATCGTCGCCGAAGGACCGCCGTCGAGGATTGTCACTGCCGAGCTCGTGCGCGACGTGTTCGAGCTCGACGCCTGCATCATCGACGACCCCGTCTCCCACACCCCACTCATCGTCCCCATCCGACGCCACCACCGAGGCTGACACCACCATGCCCAACACACGATCACGAACTGTTCTCCGGACCCGAGCCCCCAGACTCGCTGTCGCGCTGGTCGCGGCCGTGGTCATGGTCATCGTCGCCGCGTGCAGCGGCTCCGCCAGCTCGGACGGAGCACAGAACACGACCGGCAGCGATGGTGGGCAGAGCGGATCGACGCCGGCGCCGACTGGTCGGATCGTCGCGCTCGGCGAGGAACGAGTCCTTGCCGACCTCCTCGCCCTCGATGTCCGCCCTGTCGCGTCGACGGCGAACGTCATCGTGGACGGCGGGTTCGTCGGCCTCGACGAGTTCGACACCACCGGCATCGAACCGCTCCCGTCCGACGAGCCGAACATCGAACGGCTCGCGGCGCTCAAACCCGACGTCATCGTCGCCAACGAGTTCGTTGTCGACTACCTCGGCCGAGACGTGCTCGAGTCGCTGGGGGAGGTCATCGTCGTCCCCGACGGCGACACCGCGGCCCAGGTTCGAGCGCTCGGCGACGCCTTCGACCGGCGCGAAAAAGCCGATGCACTGGTCCAGCAGCTCGACGACGCCCTGGCCCAGGGCCGTGCCACGCTCTCGACGGTGCCCGAGGACGAGCGCAGCGTCTCGGTGCTGACGGTCTACTCCGGACCCGCAGTCGCGGCGTGGGTCGATGGTCCGGTTGACACCCCTGCCACCCTCCTCGCCCTCGGCTACACGCTGGATCCCGGACCCGACGACGTCGCCGGCGCGACCGGTGGCGCCACCGAAGGCCGCGCCTACCTGTCCGAGGAGCAACTCGGCTTGTTCGACGCCCCGACGATCGTCGCCATGCAGACCGAGTTCGTGGACGGCGAAGGCGACGCTCTCGCCGCGGTCGAGAGCAACCCGCTGTGGGCCGAGCTCCCCGCCGTGCGCGCCGGCCGAGTGATCACGGTCGACCGGCTCGGCTACCCGGGCATCTCGGGGCAGATCCGCCTCGTCGGTGACCTCGTCGACAAGCTCGGGGCCTGACATGGCGATCTACGGAGAGGTCCTGGAGGTCCGACACCTGACGCCACGGATGGTGCGCGTCGTGCTCGGCGGCGACGGACCGGACGGCTGCCTCCGCGTCAGCGACATCGGCGGCGACATCGGCAGGGATCGACAGCTGGGCGCACGAGTATTCGGCAGCCTCAGGCGAAGGTGGCACGATGATGCGCGTGTGCAGCATCAACATGCTAG
>CAYVYG010000008.1:0-16644 GCA_964454385.1 uncultured Microthrixaceae bacterium | reverse complement strand
CGTTTGAGCATGCGTACGACAGTGACGCTCGACGACGACGTCGCGAAGGCGCTCGAGTCATTGCGACGCGAACGCGGTCTTGGCACCTCCGCAGCGCTGAACGAACTCGCCCGCAGGGGCATGGCTGGTTCCTCGACGCGAGCGGAGCCGTTCCGCCAGCGCACTTCGGACATGGGCCGCGCGAGAGTCCCGCTCGATGACATCGGTCAGGTTCTCGAGCTGCTCGAGGGCGAGGCCCACGGGTGATCATCGACGCCAACATCCTGCTCTATGCCCGCAATGTCGCCGATCCTCGCCACGACCTGGCTCGCACATGGCTGGAAGGTGCGCTGAACGGGTCGACGCGGGTCGGGCTCCCTTGGTGGACCCTTACGGCCTTCGTGCGGATCGCCACCAACGCCAGAGCGTTTCCTGTCCCCTTGACAGCCGAAGAGGCGGCCCACCAGGTGGACGAGTGGCTCGATGCACCGCGGGCCTGGATCGCCCAACCGTCGACCGAGTACCGGCAGGTGTTCACCTCGCTGGTCAGAGACCACGACGTCCGCGGGCCGCTCGTGAGCGATGCCCAACTGGCCGCGCTGGCAATCGACCACGGCGTGCCGGTCATCTCCACCGATGCGGACTTCGCGCGCTTTCGCGCGGTTGAGTGGATCGACCCGTTGGCGGTGGCCTAGTACCGACGGCAGCCGACGTCGGACGAGGGTGGTCAGCTTCTGAGCAATAGGGTGACGGTATGGACTTCGAACACTCCGAACGTGCCCGGATCGTGATGGAACAGGTTGGATCGTTCATCGAGCGGCGGGTGGTGCCGAACGAGGTGACCTACGAGGATCAGTTGGTCCACACAGACGATTGGACGCAGTGGCAGATCCCGCCAATCATCGAGGAGTTGAAGGCCGAGGCCCGCGAGCTGGGGCTCTGGAACCTGTTCATGCCCGACGAGGAACACGGTGCCGGCCTCGACAACCGCGACTATGCGCCGGTGGCCGAATTGATGGGGCGCAGCTTCCTCGCCCCCGAGGTCTTCAACTGCTCGGCACCCGACACGGGTAACGCAGAGGTGCTCGCCCGGTACGGCTCGGACCTGCAGAAGGAGCAGTGGCTGGTACCGCTGCTCGACGGCGAGATCCGTTCGGGCTTCTCGATGACAGAACCGGCAGTGGCCTCGAGCGATGCCACCAACATGAAGGCCACAGCCGAACTCGACGGCGACGAGGTCGTATTGAACGGCCAGAAGTGGTGGACCAGCGGTGCCGGCGACCCCAGGTGTCGGTTCCTGATCTTCATGGGAGTCACAGACCCCGACGCTGACCGCCACCATCGCCATTCCATGGTGGTCGTCCCCATCGACAGCCCTGGCGTGAGGATCCTGCGGATGCTGCCGGTGTTCGGCCGGCTCGGCGAACCGCACGGGCATGGGGAGATCCTCTTCGAGAACGTTCGTCTGCCGGTCGAGAGCATCATCGCCGGGCCCGGCCGTGGCTTCGAGATCGCGCAGGGTCGCCTCGGTCCGGGTCGGATACATCACTGCATGCGAACCATCGGCGCGGCCGAACGGGCGCTCGAACGCCTCTGCGAACGTGCCATCGACCGGGTCGCGTTCGGAAAACCGTTGGTGAACCTGGGTGCGAACCGTGACATCATCGCCGACAGCCGCATGGCGATCGACCAGGCTCGGCTGCTCACCTTGCGTGCGGCCTGGGAGCTCGACACCTCCGGTGTGTTCGGTGCGCTGGTGTCGATCTCGGCGATCAAGGTCGTCGCTCCCAACGTCCTGCAGAAAGTGGTCGATGCGACGATCCAGATCCACGGAGGTGAGGGGGTCGCGGACTCCGAGCTCAGCTACCTGATGGGTATGGCCCGGGCGCTGCGACTGGCTGACGGGCCCGACGAGGTCCACCGCGCGATGGTCGCCAGGTTGGAGGTCGGGAAGTACCGCTAGTTCGCGAAGGGTGCCAGTAGTTCGCGAAGGGTGCCAGCCAGAACGGGTCTTTCCAAGTGCCGGATCGGGGCGCTCTGGTGGAGGCCTGGTGCTCAGGCCGGGGATCAGGGCAGGTTCAGCTGCCAGGTGACGTCGTGGCGGTCTCCGACCCAGCCGAACCTGGTGCTGAATCCGTAGCCGCCGAGCGGCATGAAGACCTGGCCGCCCTCGCCCAGACGGTCGAACAGCCGTTGCTGCTCATCGGCGGTGTCGCAATCGATCCACAGCGAGATCGCCGGGGTGATGCCCCACGCGTGGTCGATGGGGCTGTCGGCGCAGCTGAGCACATTGCCTGCAAGGCGGAACACCGCGTGCTTCACCGTTCCCTGCGGCCCACCGTCGTCGCCACGGTATCGATCGACCTGTACCAGTTCGAAGTCGTTGAACACGGCGCTGTAGTGCTCTAGCGCCGCAGCGGCTTGTCCGCCCTGGAAGGTGATGAAGGTACGAAGCTGCTGGGCCACGCTCGGAAGCTACCTCGGCATTCCCCACGGTGCCGCTGCCGGTGAGCGCGACAGCGAGCTCGGCGCCCCAGATGGCGGGTTCGGGCAATGCCGCGAGACTCCAGCGACTGAAGCCAGGCTGTGGAGTCGCGCTGTGCTTATTTGGCAACCGGTGACTCGGGAACGGCGCTTCAGTCGCGGCGGTCATGGTGTCGTCGGCACAGTAGCTTCGTGAGCAATGGTTCGCAGCGGTGCAATGCTCGAGGTCGAGATGGGCTTCCTGCCGCGCTCGTACGCGATCGAGGATCCGGATCACCCGGGGTTGCTCCGCGCAGGGCACCGCACGTCGGCGCCTTACGGTGGCGACACCGTCGAGGTGCATCGCTGCGAAGCGACCGACGGCACGCTCGGCGGAGACCTGGGACCCGACCTCCACAGCTGCGGCTTCGATGTCGTGGACCTCTCGGGGATCGAGGAGATCCAGAGCGCTTGCGCGCGTGTGCGAGAGGCTGGGGAGGTCGGCGAGGATGATGCAACCGCGGTGCGTACTGCGCTCGCGGGCGCCGCGTTGCACCTGTGGAGCGGATCGGTCTTGACCGTCAAGTACGTCTCCGACGAAGGCTTCATAATGCGCAGCGCCGGTCCGAACGGCCTGTCCGTCGTCGGTGAGCGCTCCCACGGAATGAACGGTCATCACGTGGCTACCTCGGTGCACGCAGACCAGGATGTCTTCGGCACCCCGATGGTGCAGCTCATGGATGGTCGTGCGCCGGAGCTGGTCCGCCACGATTCCCCCGAGCAGATCAATCGCGACGCGGGCCTGATGTTGGTGAACCTGTGGATCCCGCTGCAGCAGATCGTCCAGCCGTTGGCTCTGGCCGACGGTCGCAGCATCAATCGGCGACGCCACCAGCTGCGTTACGGGCTCGCGACCGGTTCCTTCCTCGAGCGCGACGACGAGATGGTCATCAACGACATCTGGAGCTTCCTTCACGACGACTCCCAACGCTGGTACCTGCGCTCGGAGATGGACCACGCCAGCGCGTACGTGTTCGACACCCTCAGCACCCCCCATGGTGCGGCCACCCTGCCGGGCGAGGACCTGGCCGAGCACCTCTACCGCACCCTGGAAGCTGCCGAGGCCGCGGTGGCCTCCGGCAATCCGGATGCTCTCGCGCAGGCCCTGGACACCGATGTGCCGAAGCCGCCCCCCGATGTGCCCGCTGCGCTCCGTGAGGCGATCGCAGCGATGGAACGTACGCTCGCCGAGGCGCGAGCGTTCGAGGGGGACCTGGCCGAGGTGGCCGCAGCACGTAGCGACGGTGCGGAATGGCTGCAGCGTTCCCGCGCGGCGCGGCGACAGGTGGTGCGCATGTCGCTCGAGCTCCGGATGGTCGTCTCCCTGGGCGACACCTGACGCACGTAGCTCGGACGTGACGGCATGACTCCTGGTGGCTCGTGCGCACTATGCACAACGCATCACAGTGCGCACGGCAGCCTCAGGAGAACTCGGGTTCGTCCCAGTCGGGGAAGACTTCGGGAAGGCCTGCGCTGACCGATCCGGTGAAGGTCGCGGGCCGCTTCTCCAGGAACGAGATCACGCCTTCGATCGCGTCGGGCTGAGCCCCGAGGTGTTGCACGGCGCGGGAGTCCACGCGGTGGGCGTACATGGGATGGTCCGTTGCCATCATGCGCCAGAGCATGCGGCGGGTGAGCGCCACCGACACCGGCGCGGCCTGCGCGATCTCGGCCGCCAACTCGTGCGCAGCGGCGAGCAGCTCGTCGTCGGCATGGATGCTGCGCACGAGCCCGCCCTCCAGTGCTTCGTCGGCGTCGAAGACGCGTCCGGTGTAGAGCCATTCGGCGGCCCGTCCGATGCCGACGATGCGCGGGAGGAACCAGGTCGATGCTCCCTCGGGAGCGATGCCCCGCTTGGCGAAGACGAAACCGAACCGGGCAGAGGTCGCCGCGAGCCGGATGTCGGCCGCCAACGGGATCGTCGCACCCATGCCGACCGCGGCGCCGTTGATGGCCGCGATCACCGGCTTGGTCGACCGGAACAGCCGCATTGTGACCAGTCCGGCTCCGTCGCGATGCACCGGCCGCTCGGTGACCTCCGACGCAGCTGTGGTCCCGGCGACGCGGTCGTAGTCGAACGTGTCGGCACCTCCCGAGAGGTCGGCCCCGGCGCAGAAGGCCTTGCCGCGTCCGGTGAGGATCGCTGCCCGTACATCGTCGTCGGAATCGATCGCGTCGAGCGCCGACAGGAGGCCGAGGACCATCTCGGGTGTGCCCGTGTTCAGCTTCTCGGGCCGGTCCAATGTGATGGTGGCGACCTTGTCGGCCACCTCGTAGGTGATATCGGTGAGCTCCATGTCGGTACCTCTTTTCGATCGACGTCCCGGGGGCTCAGCATGCCCGGTGTCGTTGGATCTCCGCGACGCCGGCGGTTGCATCGGGGACGTTCCAGCGTTCATCGACACCGGGAACGAGCCCGGGGCGTCTATTCCCACAAGGCTGTGATCATCGAGTCGACTTCATCTGAGATGGCAACGGTGCAGAGCTCGCCTGCAAGCACATCGGCAGTGGCTGGTTCGCCCGAGAGCGGCCCTTGCTGATCGAACAGCTCGCGGACGGGTTCGATGAACCGGCTCATCTGCGCATAGACGTGTCGATCATCGGCCGCGTGGCGGTTCACATGGAAGCGAAGCGGGAAGTTGACGGTGAGCTCGTCCTTCGCCCGCGTCAACGCGACGTACATGAGCCGCAGCTCCTCGGCGAGCCCGGCATCGTCGCCGAGCGCCATGTCCGAGGGCATGTTCCCGTCGGCCGCGTGGAGAAGGTGAACCGATCGCCATTCGAGGCCCTTGGCGGAGTGGATCGTCGACAGCGTGAGCCAGTCGTCATCCAGATGGGGTGCCCCCGCCAGATCACTTGTGGTCGATGGAGGATCGAGTGTCAGCTCGGTGAGGAAGTGGCTGCGTGACCGATACTGCGATGCGGTGGCCGCAAGATGTTCTACGTCGGCCAGCCGCGCGCTGCTGTTGTCATAGCGGTTCGGGAACACGACTGAGCAGAAACCCATGAGACGGTCGATCTGCTGCGCGGGCGTTGGGTCGACCCCGACGCAGTAGGCGAGTGCACAGCGAAGCTCGCCAACCTGGTCGGCAGCCGCGGTGGGGAGTATCCCTGCTCCGTCGATGAACCTCGCGAGTGCATCGTTCGAGTCGTCCTCCAGCCCGATCTGCGCGAGCAGTCTCCGCACCGTTGCTGGACCCACGCCGTCCATGGTCGCCAACACCCTGTGCCACGCGAGCTGGTCAGCGGGTTTCTCGAGGACCCTGAGCAGCGCGAGGAGGTCCTTGATGTGGCCTGACTCGAGGAACTTGAGCCCTCCGTACTTCACGAACGGGATATCGCGTCGCGTCAGTTCGAGCTCGAGCCCGTCGGAGTGGTGCCCGGTGCGGAACAGCACCGCCTGTTGGCGCAGGTCGATTCCCCGTTCGCGTGCGTCGAGCACCGCGGTCGCGACCGAGCGGGACTGAGCTGCCTCGTCATGGTGTGTGCGGAGCTTGGGTGTCAGTCCTCCCTCGCGTTCGGACCAGAGGTCCTTCGAGAAGTGCTCGTCGGATCCACAAAGGACTGCATTTGCCACCGCGAGGATGGGCCGCGTCGATCGGTAGTTCTGTTCGAGCGTGATGCGGGTGGCACCGGGGAAGTGCTGGTCGAACTCCCACATGTTCTCGACGGTGGCGGCCCGGAACCCGTAGATGGCCTGAGCGTCGTCGCCGACCGCGCACAGGTCGGTGTCGGGTCTGCACATGCCGCGGATGATGTCGGACTGCACGCGGTTGGTGTCCTGGTACTCGTCGATGAGTATGTGATCGAACAGACGTCGCAACCCGTTACCTGCTGCTCCAGCGGTGAGTCCACGCCAGAACAACAGCATGTCGTCGTAGTCGACCACGTTGTGCGAGCGCTTTCGCGCCGTGTATTCGGCGAACACGGTGCGAAGGCTGTCGGTGTGATCCATGCACCACGGGTAGTCGGATTCCAGCACCGCGGTCAGCTTCGATCCGCTGTTGACCGTTCGCGAGTAGATCGAGGCGATCGTCTCCTTGCGGGGGAATCGCCTCGCTCGTTCGCCGAGACCGTGTTCGGTTCTGATCAGTCCCATCAGGTCGGCGCTGTCGGACTGGTCGAACACGGTGAACCCGCTTGGGAGCCCGGCCTGTTGTCCGAAGCTCCTGAGCAGTCGATTCGCGATCGAGTGGAAAGTCCCGCCCCAGACCTGGTCGACGGAGCGATCAGTGGCCACGGCGGCCACCCGTTGGAGCATCTCGGCCGCTGCTCGTCGAGTGAAGGTCAACAGCAGGACACGGTTCGGGTTCGCTCCGTCGGCGAGGATCCGAAACACCCTTGCGGCGAGCGTGTTGGTCTTGCCGGTGCCCGCTCCTGCAACGATGAGCAGCGGTGATCCTGTGTGATCCACAGCCGCTCTCTGCTGGGGATTGAGAGTACCGAACATGCGTTCGATCTTAATCACGTGCTACGCCCCGGCCGGAACCCAGGCAGTGATCCGCCGAGGCAGGCAGGTCGATCTCACAACCGCACACGCCGGTGGTTCGTCACCCTAGGGTGGGCGGATCCGATCCCGGTGATCAGCCCGGACCATGCGGAGGAAGCCGTGACCCACGATGACCCAGCTCCCGGCGGCCCGGTGTCTGGCGACCTGCGAGCCCACGAAGCCCGCTACCGCGACCGGATCGCGTTCGATTCGGTGGCATGGGGTTCGCACTGCGTCGATTGCTTCCCCTCGAACTGCCGCTACCGGGTGTTCATCCGCGACGGCGAGGTCGTGCGCGAGGAGATCGCGGGTCCCCATCCCGACCGGGTCGAACCCGACGGCGCGTTCCCCGACGTCTATCCGCAGGGCTGCAACAAGGGAGCGGCGTGGAGCAAGCAGCTCGACGCCGGTGACCGGCTCCTGCACCCGTTGCGCCGGGTCGGCGAGCGCGGGTCGGGCCGCTGGGAGCGCATCGGCTGGGACGAGGCCCTTGACGCCGTCGCCGACGGGCTGATCGACGCGATCGAGGCGCACGGGCCGTCGTCGATACTGCGCGAGGGAACGCCTGAGATCGTGGGCAGCGTGGGCACCGAACGCCTGATGGGCCTGATCGGAGCCACCACGACCGACCTGAACGCCTCGATCAGCGACTTCGCCCCAGGCATCCACCTGACGATGGGCAAGTCGTTCCTGTGGCCCGACGAGCCGTCCGCGTTCGAGTCCGAGTTGGTGCTGTTCTGGCACACCAACCCGGTGTACACGTTCATGACCTTCTACCACTACTTCGTCGAGGCGCGGTACAAGGGTGCGGAGCTGGTGCTCATCGGACCCGATGTGAGCCCCAGCCACACCCACGTCGACTACCACCTGCCGGTTGCGCCTGGCAGCGACGCAGCGCTCACCCTCGCCATGTGCCAGGTGATCGTGTCCGAGAGCCTCCTAGACGAGGCGTTCGTGGCATCCCAGACCGATCTCTCCTTGTTGGTGCGTGCCGACACCGGGCGGTTCCTGCGCGGCTGCGACGTCGATCCCGCCGCTCGTGATGACCAGTTCTTCCACCTCGACGGCGACGGCGAGGTCGTCGAGGCCGCCCGGGGGACCCTGGTGAGCGAGGGTTACAACCCGAGCCTCGCCGGGGAGGCAGCGGTCATCCTGGCCGATGGGACCTCTGTTCGGGTCCGCCCACTCATGGCGCGCATGCGCGAGCACCTCGACGCCTACCGTCCCGAGGACGTGGTGGAGACCACTGGCATCGCAGCGGAGACGATCCGGATGCTGGCCCGCAAGGTCGCCGGTCGTCGCACCAAGATCTGGATGGGCATGTCCTCCAACAAGGCGTATCACTCCGACCTCTACCAGCGTTCGATGCTGTTGCTGCTGGCCTTGACCGGCAACTGGGGTCGACCCGGCACCGGCTACAACAACTGGGCGAGCGGCCAGATCGACGGCTGGTCGATCCAAGGGGCCAAGTCCCGCCCGGGGGTGCAGGGTGCAGAGGAGGTGCTCGGCATGCTGGACGGAGCCGAGAACATGCTGATGGCCACGGACCCGGACATGACCACCGAGAAGGCGGCCTTCGAGACCATGCGGCTCTCGGCGCGCGTGGGTATGCCCCTGGCCGTTCCGCCCGTGTTCATCTGGTACTGGCACGCCGGGTTCCGCGAGCTGTGGAACCGGCCCGGATACGGCGACCCGGCCATGACCCGGACCTTCGAGGACTATCTCGGCGACGCGGTGGCGCAGGGGTGGTGGAGCCACGCGATGCCCAACGGTGAGGAGTCACCGCCAAGAGTGCTGATCGAGTGCGGCGGCAACATCGTGCGGCGCACCCGCGGTGGGCGCAACACCGTGCTCGAGCATCTGTGGCCCAACCTCGATCTGGTGGTCACCGTGGATGTGCGGATGTCGAGCACAGCACTGTGGTCCGACATCGTGTTGCCCGCGGCCCAGCACTACGAGAAGGTCGGACTCGACATACCCCTGTTCCACCTGACCATGACCGACGAGGCCGTCTCCCCGGCGGGGGAGTCCCTACCCGAGTGGGAGATCTTCACCGGCCTGGCACGGGCCCTGGCACGGCGGGCCGCCGCCCGGGGGTTGGAATCGTTCACGCTTCCAACCGGCGTCGAGCGACGGTTCGCCGACCTGCCCGACCTGTTCACCCTCTCGGGGGCGTTCCAGACCAACGAGCAGGTGCACGACGAGATCGTGCGCGACACCGCGTATGCCGGCTTGGTCGACCCCGATACCGACCTGAGCACGCTGCGCCAGAACGGACAGGTTCGCTTCCGGCAATGGGGCCGCACCTTCATGGGTAGGGCGCATGCCTGCGACTGGCCCGACGAGGACGAGATCGCCAACCCTCTCGAGCACCACGTGCGCGACGGGCAGCCCTATCCCACCCTCACCGGTCGGGCCCAGTTCCTCATCGAGCACCCCTGGTTCGTCGAGGTGGGCGAGGATCTCCCGGTGCACAAGGACATGCCCACCATGGGCGGCGATCACACCCACATCCTGTCCTCGGGGCACAACCGCTGGTCTGTGCACGCGATGAACATGGGCAACCCCCTGCTGTTGGAGACCCATCGGGGCGAGCCTCACGTGGTGATTCACCCCGGGGACGCCGCGGCTGCCGGCATCGAGGACCATGTCCCGGTTCGGGTGTCCAACGACGTGGGCGCCTTCGTGGTGCGAGCCAAGCTGTCACCGGCCCAGCGGCCGGGGTCGGTCACCGTCTACAACGGTTGGGATCCGCACATGTTCGCGGATTGGGGTGGCCCCAACGATGTGAGCCCGGGGATGGTCAAGCACCTGAACCTGGCCGCGGGGTACGGGCACGTCGACCATGCGCCGCTGGGCTGGCAGCCCGTGCCGGTGGACCGGGGAGTGCGCGTCGGCATCGAGCCTGCGCCGGGCGGTCGCTGAGTGCCGGCCTCGATGTGAGGGGCGACGGCGACGGTCGCCTCTACGAGGTCGACTTCCACGACGTGGGCAGCGACCGCGTCCGCGAAGCCGAACAGGGTCTCTTCGGCGATCAGTCGAGGTGCGGCGGAAAGCCAAACCGTTCGAACGACTCGCCGGTGTCGAGGAAGGCGTGCACCGATGCGATGTGTTCCGCCCGTAGTTCCAACACCTGCAGTGCCCACGGCGCGTGACCGCCCTCGGCGTCGACGCGGTACTGGGCGAACGCCGGACAGCCGTTGGCCCAGCCGGCGAGCAGCTTCGATCCGGCGCAGCTGATGCCGGGGCCGACGTACCATGCGATCAGATCGTCTCGACCCTGCAGCCACATCGCGTACGGCGGCATGGTCTGGATGACGTCGTCAGCCAGGAGCACCGCGAGGGCGTCCATGTCGTAGCGCTCGAACGCCTCGACGTATCGGACGAGCAACTCCCGCTGTTCGGCCGACTAGGGCTTCTCTTCGTCAACGGGTGCTGTATTCCAATGCGTATACTATTTCGTATGACGACGCCCGTGCCGACGCGGTTCAACGAGGAGGAGCTTGCGCTCATCGATCAGTTGGTGGACCAAGGAGTCGGTGAGAACCGATCCGCGGTGATCCGCCGGGGCGTGCACCACCTTGCCGAAGCAGTGCGTCGTTCCCGCATCGGGGCGTGCATAGCGGAGTCGTACCGCGAACGCCCTCAGACCGTCGAGGATGATGACCTGGCGATGGCCAGCGCGATCGCTCTCACCGAGGCTGAGCCGTGGTAGCCCAATGCGAGTTGTGGCTCATGGAGACTCCGAACCGGAAACGTCGGCCTGTTCTCATCGTCTCTCGCGACGAGGTGATCGCGGTAGTCAACAACGTCGTGATCGCGCCCGTCACGAGCACGATCCGCCGGATTCCTACTTGCGTTCCCGTTGGCGCTGAAGAGGGAATAGACCACGACAGCGTCGCCTCATTCGACAACCTCGCCGCCGTGCCCAAGTCGGTGCTCACGGTCCGGCTGGGCTCGCTCGGAATCGACGGTCGACGACTGATCTGCGAAGCGCTCGGCGCGATGGCCAACTGCTGAGCGCAGTCTCGTAGTACACCAGTGGCTCCGGCCGGACACATGCGCCGTCGAGGTGATGCCCACCGGTAATCCGGTCGCGTTCACCACCCGGGTCGTGGAGCACATCATCCCCGCGCTCGCCGAGCTCTGAGCGTGAGCGAGGCCGGCCACCCTCGGCCCGTTCAGCCGGTGATGCGGTACAGGGCGACCGGGTTCGCGCCCGCCTTGAGACGGGCCGGGTCGACCATCGCTACGACCTGTGTGGCACCGTCGGCCTCGTAGCTGAGCGCCGTCGCAGCCACCTCGCCGTCGAGCGCTACCGCGAACCCGCCGCCGGGTGTGCCCACGGGTAGCTTCGCGCGCACGAGCGCGGGTGCGACCGAGGAGTTCCGCGTCACCCGCAACTCGGTGGGTCCCTGCGGCGCCGGCTCCGTGTCCCCGAAGTCGGCACCATCCACCGGCTCCGCGATCCCGGCGAGATCACCGACCGGGATCCCGACCAGCTCCGGGCGCGGCCCCGCCTGCCAGTAGCGTTGGGGCGAACCGACCGCGGGCAGCGCCGTATCGGTGCCCGCGGTGAGCACGAGCGGCCACAACCGCGGTCCGTCGAACTCGATCGGGTCGAGCGCCTCGACGCCGAAGGGAACGACGTCGCTCGGGTAGTAGGTCTTCGCGTCCCCGCTGTCGGGGTCGAGCGCCGAGTGACCGTCGACGGGCCAGGGCATGTCGATGTCGAGCACATCGGCGATGGTTGGGACGATGTCGACCGTCTCGATGTTCGCGTCGCTGACCTCACCGTCGCTTT
Organism: uncultured Microthrixaceae bacterium; assembly: GCA_964454385.1. Taxonomy (GTDB): domain Bacteria; phylum Actinomycetota; class Acidimicrobiia; order Acidimicrobiales; family Microtrichaceae; genus JAMLGJ01. The sequence goes on along the minus strand of CAYVYG010000008.1, from coordinate 4,849 downwards.
GTCCGGGTGCCTTGACAAGCAGCGGCACCCACGCGAGCTCGGCGAGGTCGTCGCCGGTCAGTTCCTGTCCCTCGATTCCGCGGATCGGGTGACCGGGGCGGAAACCGATGCCGTGATCAGCGGCGACGATCACGAGTGATTCGTTGTAGCGACCCCGTTCGCGCAGTGACGCGAACAGCTCGCCGAGCAGAGCGTCGACGTAGCCGAGCTGCATCTGGAGCCGCTGACGGCCGAGCCGCGGGGGCCCGGCCTGGTCGGTCCAGTCGTCCTCGATGCGCCCGATGTCGGGGTTGGGGCCTGCGTAGCGCACCCCGGAGGGGACGTAGCGGTACGGGACGTGTGGTAACAGGATGTGCAGGTAGTCAAGGGTCAATCCGCCGCTGTCGGACTCGAGCAGTGCCCGGAAGCGCGCCGGCTGGTCGAGCTCGAAGTCGTCGAAGGGCTCTTCGTCATCGTCGGCGTGTGATCCGTTGATCTGACCCGCATCTCCGGTTTCTGTGCCCTCGGAGGGTCCACCGGATGCTCCCGCCTCGTGGAGACCGCCATCCTCGACCAAGCCGGCGACGGGGTCCCCTGACTCGCCGGTCCATGACAACCGCGCCCCCATGACCCCGAGAGCGTCGCCGTAGAGTGCAAAGCGTTGCACCTCGTTGTCGAAGCGACGTTCGCACAGCGTCTGTGGGCACAGCCGGGTGGTCGACTCCGTGACGTTCAACTCGTAGGCATCACCCAGCAGGGTGAACAGGCTCTCGGGGTGGTCAGCCGCAATCGGGATGGTCCCCGAATCGGGGTACCGGCCGGTGAGGATCGACGGCACGGCGTACCAGGTGGAGCTGCTCACCGCCGTGGTGTTGCGGAACCAGGTGGCTCCAGTGGCGAAGTCGGCGAGGTTGGGCAGCAACTCGGAGTCGATCTCGCCGTCGGAGGTCATCACTGCGGTGAGGGGCAACTCGTCCAGCACTACCATCACCACCGGTGCGGGGTCGCCGACACCGGCTTGCACGGCACGCGGTTCCTCTGCGAACACGAGGCGCGATGTCTCCGAGGAGAACACGAACAGCCCGAGGAACACCACCGGCGCGAGTGCCGCGAAGGACAACCACGATCGTGCTGCCCTGGTGCGGTGGTACAGCACAGCAGCGCCCACACCCGCGGCTCCGGCGACCAGCATGAGTGCGATGCCCCCCAACACACCTCGGGCCAGCTGCACCGTGAACGCCCAGACCAGCATCGCGATCAACCCCAGGTGGGTCAGCGTACGGGCGCGCGGCGACACGAGCCCGACGATCGACTCGAGGAGCCACAGCGCCCCCGGGGGGAGAACCACCACGACCAGCGCGAACAGCCAGATCTCGAAGCTGGTCGCGTTGCGGAAGATGAACTGGGCGGCGTTGCGACCGAAGATGTCGAGCAACGGCTGCGATCGCGACGCCGCAGAGCGCGAACAACTCGATGAACCCTCGGAGCTGTGGCCGCCGCCGCAGCCCGGAGGTGCCTGACGCGCGCGGGGGGACCTCCCGGGATCGCTCCTCATCGTCGGTGATCTTCCCGGTCACCTGGTTGCGGCACCGCCTGGGCCCGGGAAGTGGAGCATCGGCGAACCCTACCCGAAGGCACCTGATCCCACCCCGGTCGGACCGCTGATCGGTGGGTCCCCGGCGTGGCTGTGGCCCGGTTCCCGGTTTGGCGCGATCCCTCGCGTGGACCGCCACGCGCGGATCGCCACTACCTTGGGTTGCGTGATCCGCCAGTGGCTCAGCCCGGATAGCCACGCGGTGGAGATCACAACCGCAGAGGACCGGAACGTCCGTCGGCGACTGTCGCTTGAAGTCGGTCTCGTGCTGATGGTCAGCTTCGGCGCGAGCGCGCTCTCCGCTGCGTTGTCGTTGGTCAACTCGGCCCTCGCCCCGGGAGGTCTCGGCGCCCAACAGGTGGCCCTGAATGCCTCGCGCTCGCGTGTGAGCGCCGTGGATCTCGGGTTCCAACTGGTCGGCATCGTTTCGCTCGCAGCGACCGGGGGACTTGCGCTGTATCTGCTCTCGGGCAGCGGGCTCGGCCCGCGGGCGGTCGGTCTGGTCCGTCCCCGGCCGCGTCCCGAGCTGACCCAGGGACTGGCACTCGGGTTGTTGATCGGGTTGCCCGGTCTGGGTCTGTACCTCGCCGCCCGTGCGATCGGATTCAACGTCGAGGTGGTGCCGACCACGCTGTCGGATCACTGGTGGAGGCTGCCCGTCCTGGTGTTGTGGGCGATCGTGCACGCGTTCGCCGAGGAGACGGTCGTGGTCGCCTACCTGCTCAGCCGTCTGCGACGCCTCGGCTGGTCACCCAACTCGGCGCTGTGGGCATCGGCGCTGCTGCGCGGTGGCTACCACCTCTACCAGGGCATCGGAGGGGGAGTGGGCAACGTCGTGATGGGCCTCGTCTTCGGTCGCTACTGGCAGCGCACGGGCAGGCTGACGCCGCTGGTCGTTGCACACGCCGGCATCGACACGGTCGCGTTCGTCGGCTACGCGCTGCTGTCACCGCACCTGAGCTGGCTCGGGTGAGCAACCGGCGAGGCCACGCGAGGCCCACAGAGCGCCCTGGTGGCGACTGTGCTACGGATTGACCAATGTCCGGTCCTGTGTCGAACGCATCCGAACCTGTCCTGGCCGCCTCCGATGAACCCCAACGCTGTGAGATCGAACTCACCGCGGGTCGCGCGGCCAAGGTGGGGGCGATGCCGGTCAAGCGGTTGGTACCCCGGCGAACGAGACGTACGGTGGGGCCGTGGTGCTTCGTCGACCACATGGGACCCGCGCCGGTCTCGGACACGGTGGGTCTCGACGTCGCACCCCACCCGCACATCGGGTTGCAGACCGTCACCTGGCTCCTCGCGGGTCAGATCCTGCACCGCGACAGCCTCGGTTCCGAGCAGTTGATCCGTCCCGGCCAGCTCAACTTGATGACCGCAGGTGATGGAGTGGCCCACTCCGAGGAGACTCGCGGCATCTACACGGGCGAGGTCCACGGGGTGCAGCTCTGGGTCGCCCAACCTGAGGCGACCCGCAAGGGCGCGCCGGGTTTCGAGCACCACGCAGACCTCCCGCGCTTCGACACCGGTTCGGGTACCGGCACCGTCATGGTCGGCTCTCTGGCTCGGACCCGCTCCCCTGCACGGTGCGACACCGACCATGTTGCCGTCGAGCTCGCGCTCCGCGCGGGCAGGTCGGTCTTCCCCCTGGAACACCACCACGAGTACGCGCTGGTGGTGCTCGATGGTTCGGCGTTCGTCGACGGGGTGGAGCTGGCACCCGGTCGCCTCGGCTACCTGGGGATCGGCCGTGACGAACTGGCCATCTCCGCCACTGGGACTGCACGGGCACTCCTGATCGGCGGCGTGCCCCTTCCCGATGAGCTGGTGATGTGGTGGAACTACGTGGCGAGGAGCCGCGACGAGATCACAGCGGCGCACCGCGCCTGGACCGAAGACGACGGTCGCTTCGGTGAGGTGGCCTCCGACCTGTCGCGCATCGTGGTCGACCCGCCACCCTGGTGAGCGTTCCCGGCAGTGCCGGCTCGTGGGTCCACCGCATGACCCATCCGGTGCCGGTGGTGACCTCCCTGCGTTGAGCCGGGGCTCAGAACCGTGCGCAGCCGACCAGGCTGGGAACCGCGAACCGTTCGATGGGCGAGCGTTCCTCGGCGTCGCTCCCATCGGGCATGAGCGGGCATGAGGATGAGCGACATGATCACCCGTATCATCCAGTGGGCCCGCTCCAGGGTGTCGGGATCGGTCGGTTCACCCATGAACGCAGCCACGTCGGTCTCGATCGGCGGTGACCGGGAGAGCGCTGTCGCGACCGCCGTGCCGTCGGAACGGAACCAACTCGAAAGGGCGCTGTTGCGGCGGACAGCTCACCGGCTGCGTCGATGATCCTCTCTGCCGCGAGCTCGCTCAACTCGTCGTCGAGCCACTGGCGCGCCGTCACGGTCGCCGTCCTGTCCGGAAAGGTAAGTGCTGGAACCGCCACACGAAGCCACCGGGCGCGAGCTCTCCGCGTTCGCGATCGACCTCGAATTGCGGACACCGTGTGAGCAGCTCCTCGAGCGCCACACGCGCCTGCAGGCGGGCGGCCGCGGCGCCGAGGCAGTGGTGCGCACCCGAACCGAACGACAGGATCTGTGCCGGACGGCGAAGGACATCGAGCGTCTCGGCGTTTCCCCCGAACTCCCTGGGGTCACGGTTCGCCGAGCCGTAGAGCATGATCACCTTCATTTCCTTCGGGATCCTCACGCCGTGGAGCTCGACCTCGGTGGTGGTCGTGCGGGCGACACCCTGCACCGGGCTCGTCAAGCTCCGATACCGCGTCGGCGGCGCGCAGGGCGTCACCGCCGGCGTTGGCCGCGACGATCGCCTCGGTCCACCGGTCGAAGCGGACGCGGTCCGCCGGCGGTGCACCCAGGAACTGGGCGACGACCATGCTCGCCAGGGGCTTGAACAACGCTGCGATGGTGTCGAACTCGTCATCGGACCCGCCCGGCATCCGCTCGAGGCGCTCCACCACGAACGAACGGATCTGGTCCTCGAGGCCGGCGACAGCCCTGGGGGTGAACCGCTTCGACACCAGCCGCCGGAACGCGGTGTGCTCCGGCGGGTCGATCATCACCATCGGCGCCGTCTCGGAGAGCCCGGCCCGTTCGCGTTCGCCGTAGTTGAACGTTAGACCGTCCGCCGATGAGAACGTCGTGTCGTCACGAACTGCGCTCAGGACGTCCGTGAAGCGCGACAGCACCCAGTAGTCGCCGTCGTCCACGTGGTGAACGGGTGCATGGACACGCAGCGCGGCGTACATCGGGAACGGGTCAC
>CAYVYG010000007.1:10609-25352 GCA_964454385.1 uncultured Microthrixaceae bacterium | reverse complement strand
TTGACAGGACGTGCCTCCATCAGCACGAATCCGGAGCCTATCGTCGCGCCGATGATGCGGCCGTCCTCGCCGCAACCCCTCTCGCTCGGGTCCATCACCGTCGATGGCACGATGCAGATCCTGCCGCCGAAGAAGTCCGAGGTGAAGTACGCGTAGATGGCGTCGGCATCGGTGAACTCGTAGGTCGGTTCCTGAAACTGGTTCATGGGGATCGGGTTGTAGACACCGGCCTGAACGGACTGCGGCGCAGCGATCACGATCGTCGCGTTGAGGAGCGCCAGCAAGGTGACGACGAGAATCCCCTTGCTCCTCAACCGTCCCATGGGCATCGTGTGATGCCTGTACTTGTGTCCAAGTCGGTGTGCCGTCGCTGTGATACCGGGTGCGTGCCGCCCGTCCATCAGGATCCCTCCCACTCCGTTGGCTGGCGCCAGAGGCCCCATGCCTGCCCCGGGACTCGACGCGTCTGCGGAAGATTCTGCCAGCTGCTGAGGTCGGTGTCATCCCCAATTCCTGCCAACCCCCACCCGGCGCGCTGGGCGCCCCGCGAGCTACTCGAGCCTTGTTGCGAAGTCGGCGGTGTGCATACAGACACTGGGTGACTCGCGTTCGCGCGTCGAGTTGCTCAGGGTTACCGGGCACGGTGGGGTGGTCGCGGGACGTGATGAGGCCGTCTACCGGACCACCGTCAGCGCCCGGTAGCGTTGGTCGGCGATGTTCGAGTCACTGAGCGACCGTTTCGAAGGGATATTCACCAGGCTGCGGGGCAAGGGCCACCTGACCGCGGCTGACGTCGACGAGGTGCTGAGGGAGATCCGCCTCGCGCTGCTCGAGGCCGACGTGAACCTCGTGGTGGTCCGCTCGATGCTCGGGCGGATCCGTGAGAGGGCCGTGGGCGAGGACCTCTCCAAGGCCCTCAACCCCGCGCTGCAGGTGCGCAAGATCGTCCTCGAGGAGCTCACCGACACCCTCGGCGGGGAGACCCTGCGGATCACCTATGCCTCGAGGCCGCCGACGGTCGTTCTGATGGCGGGCCTTCAGGGTTCGGGCAAGACGACCAACTCCGCCAAGCTGGCGCGCTGGTTCCGTGCCCAGGGGCGCAACCCGATCCTCGTCGGTGCCGACCTGCAGCGTCCCGCGGCCGTCCAGCAGCTGCGCACCCTGGCCGAACAGGTCGGTGTGCCGGTGTACTCCGCGCCCGACGACGTGGTCGCCTCCGGGGTCGGCGATCCGGTCGCGGTCGCGCGCGAAGCGAGGGAGCACGCACGCCGGACGGGTCGCGACGTGCTGATCTGCGACACCGCGGGGCGCCTCGCGATCGACACCGAGATGATGGACCAGGTCCGGCGCATCTCGGCCGAAATGGAACCCGACTAGAGGTTCCTGGTCGTCGACGCCATGACCGGCCAGGACGCGGTCGGGGTGGCGGAGTCGTTCAACGAGGCGCTCGCTCTCGACGGCGTGATCCTCACGAAGCTCGACGGGGACGCCCGTGGTGGAGCGGCCCTGTCGGTCAAGGAGGTCGTGGGCAAGCCGATCGCGTTCGCGTCGACCGGCGAGAAGGTCGAGGACTTCGATCTGTTCCACCCGGACCGCCTGGCGGGCCGCATCCTCGGCGAGGGCGATCTGGCAACGCTGATCGAGAAGGCCGAGCAGGCTTTCGAGGCGGAACAGGCCGAGGAGGCCGCCGCCCGGATGCTCGAGGGGACCTTCACCCTGGATGACTTCCTCGAACAGATGCAGTCGATCAAGAAGATGGGCCCCCTGTCGGGGCTGATGGGGATGATGCCCGGGGTTCCCAAGGAGGTCCGCGACGTCGAGATCGAGGACCACCACATCGCGCGCATCGAGGGGATCATCCACTCGATGACCCGCGCGGAGCGCATCGATCCCGACATCATCGACGGCAGCCGCCGCAGCCGCATAGCAAGGGGTTCGGGCACCTCGGCGAACGACGTCAGCCAGCTGGTGACCCAGTTCCGCCAGATGCGCCAGATGATGAAGGAGATGGGCAGGACCCCCAAGCGTAAGAAGAAGGGGAAGAAGGGCCGAAAGGGCGGAGGACGCGTTACGCCCAAGGGTGGCTCCAAGGCCAAGGCACCCGCGTCCCAGCTGCCGACCCGCGAGGAGATGGAGGCCCAGCTGCCCGACGCGCTGCGGGGACCGGGCAGCGGGCTCGGATGAGCGGGTCGAGTTGCCGGAACCCCTGCCCGGACACCATCATTGACCTTCGCCGGTGAACGCCGGGCGCGCGATTGTGCGTCGGCGTCGAAGAGCCCGGTTCCCAGGCCCCGACCCATCTGAAAGAGCACAACAACGTGGCAGTCCGACTCCGCCTCACAAGGGTTGGCAAGAAGAAGCAACCCTCATACCGAATCGTGGCCGCCGACAGCCGTTCGCCGCGCGACGGCCGCTACCTCGAGATCGTCGGCACCTACGACCCCCGTCGGGAGCCCTCGGCGGTGACCGTCGACAACGACCTCGCGGTCAAGTGGCTCTCCAACGGCGCCCAGCCCTCCGAGCGGGTGCGCAAGCTGCTCGAGATCTCCGGTGCATGGGAGGCGTTCGAGACCGCCAGGGCCGCCAGGTGAGCGATCCGAGCACCGGTGCCGACCGGGCACCCCATGCGGTGGCCGCACTCACCCACATGACCAGGTCGCTGGTGGACCATCCCGACGAGGTCGAGGTGCACCTCGATGACGGTGGGGACCGCCTGGCGCTGAACGTCACGGTCGCAGACGGTGACATGGGCCGTGTGATCGGCAAGCGCGGCCGCATGGCGAACGCCATCCGGGTCGTGACCCGGGCTGCGGCCGAGCGCGACGGCATCGAGGTCGACATCGAGTTCGTGGACTGAGGTCCGCTCCGTCAGAGCACGCAGCCACCGTCCCCGGACGAGGCCCGCAACAACCGGGCCCGCGGGCTCCGATGCCCGCGAACGCAGCGCTCGTCGACCAAGCTGGTTCCGGACATGACACCGCCCCACCGATCCCAGGAGAACCCACCCGGAGAAGGCCTGCTCGAGGTCGGCAGGGTGATCCGTCCCCACGGGCTCCACGGCGAGGTGCTGGTCGCTCTCAGCACCGATCGCCCCGAACGCAGCGTCGTCGGGGCCAGCTTCGTGACCCGAGGGGGTGAGCTGGTGGTCAGAGCCACCCGCCCCCACAAGGATCGTCACCTGATGTTCTTCGATGGCGTGGTGGACCGAACCGGTGCCGAGGAGTTGCGGGGCACCGTGCTGTGGGCCCCAACGCTCGAGGACGACGAGGTGCTCTGGGTGCACGAGCTGATCGGCGCCACGGTGATCGACCAGCACGGCGTCGAACGAGGGTCGGTGATCTCGGTCATCGACAACCCCGCGGCGGACCTCATGGAGCTGGATTCCGGTGCACTGGTGCCGGTCAACTTCGTGGTCGGTGGTCCCGAGAGCGACCAGGTGCACGTCGACGTGCCCGACGGGCTGTTCGAGCTGTGACGGTGCCGCTTCGCATCGACGTGCTGACGATCTTCCCTGACATGATCGATTCGTTCGCATCGTGGAGCCTGCTGGGGCGGGCTCGCAGCGAGGGCCTGGTGGACCTGAGGACCCGCGACATCCGTGCGAGCACGACCGATGTGCACCGAAGCGTCGACGACGCCCCCTTCGGTGGCGGGGCGGGGATGGTGATGAAGCCCGAGCCGATCTTCGCTGCGGTCGAGGCGTCGGACCCTCCGAGGCCGCTGATCCTGCTCGGCCCGGCAGGCCGGCGTCTCGACCAGGCGGGAGCAGCAGAGCTTGCGGCTCTCGAGGGCTTCAGCCTCCTGTGCGGGCGCTACGAGGGAATCGACCAGCGTGTCCACGACCACCTCGTCGATGACGAGATCTCCATCGGTGACTACGTGCTCTACGGCGGTGAGGTTGCCGCCATGGTGGTGATCGAGGCGGTTGTCCGGCTGCTCGACGGCGCGGTCGGCAACCGTGAATCGACCACCGAGGAGTCGTTCGCCGAGGGCCTCCTGGAGTATCCGCACTACACGCGCCCCGCAGAGTTCCGCGGCTGGCCGGTGCCCCCGGTTCTCCTCAGCGGTGATCACCGCAGAATCGCCCGTTGGCGTCGGGCGATGGCACTCGCGCGGACCCTGCGTGCGCGTCCCGATCTGATCGAGAGACGTGGTGGCCTGACCCCTGGCGAACAGGAGCTGCTCTCGGAGCTCACCGATGATGACCGGCGAGCCGGCGCGGCGGGGCCGCTCGACGTCCTCGGCGGCGATGCGGGCTCTGACAACCCCGGTTCGGACGGGCTTTCTGCCGGCTGATCCGTTTGGGTAGGATCGAGAGCCGTGCGCAGCGGTCCGCCGCGCGCGATCCGTTCCGAACCGGTCCGGCGCCCGTCTGTTCCCGAAGATGCTCTGCGCCCGGAATTCCAGGAGACACGATGAAGTCCACCGATGTGATCGACCAGGCGAGCCTGCGGGATGATGTCCCGGATTTCGCTGCCGGGGACACCCTGAAGGTCCACGTGAAGGTCGTCGAGGGCAACAAGGAGCGACTCCAGGTGTTCCAGGGGGTCGTGATCGCCCGTCGTGGCAGCGGTCTCCAGGAGAGCTTCACGGTCCGCAAGCTCAGCAACGGCGTCGGGGTGGAGCGGACCTTCCCCCTCCACTCGCCGGTCATCGACCACATCGAGGTGTTCACCCGCGGCGATGTCCGGCGCGCCAAGCTGTACTACCTGCGCGATCGTGTCGGCAAGGCCGCGAAGGTGCGCGAGAAGCGCGACTGAGAGGCCGCGCCCGGGCGCTGTCGATGTCACAGCCTCGTGGAATGCTGATGTGACTTCCCCGGCCCGCGAGCGATCTCGTGGGTCCGACGAACGCGTTCGGACAGGACGGGTTCGAACAGGTTCCGGATGGGCAGGGCGGATGGACAGGGGAGACACCATGGCAACGAACCGCCGGTTCGATCACCTGGCGCTGGGACGCCACGGCGAGGACCTCGTGGCGCGCTGGTACACGAGCGAGGGTCACGAGCTGCTGGCGCGCAACTGGCGGTGCAGCTCCGGCGAGTTGGATCTCGTCGCGCGCGACGGCTCCACGATCGTGTTCTGCGAGGTCAAGACGCGGTCCTCGACGCGCTACGGGTCGCCCTTCGAGGCCGTGGACCGCCGCCGGCAGCAGCGGATGCGGGCAGCCGCAGCGGAGTTCCTGCGTGCCGAGCGATCGTCGTCGCTACGACACCCGGCCAGGGTCCGCTTCGACGTGGCAGCGGTGATCGGCGGGTCGGTCGAGGTGCTGCGCGGCGCTTTCTGACGCGGACTACGGTCCCTTCACCGCGGCGTTGTCACCCCCGGTGGCACCGAAGAAGGGGAGCGCACATGGACCAGCGATCATTCGTGGACACCGACGGTCTGGAGATCCACTACCGGCACTGGGCGACCCGGGACGCGCCCAGGGGAGCCGTGGTGGTGGCCCACGGTGCCTCGGAGCACTCCGGGCGCTACGACCGCTTCGCCAAGGCGCTCACATCGGCCGGACTGGCCGTGTACGCCCCCGACCACAGGGGACACGGGGCGACGGCGGGCTCCACGGGCCCCGGACGGATCGGCCCGAGGGGCACCGACGGCGTGCTCGACGACATCGGTCAACTCGTGGGGATCGCCTCCGGGGAGACCTCCGCGCCGGTTGTGCTGTTCGGCCACTCGATGGGCTCGCTGTTCGTGCAGGCCTACGTCGAAAGGGGTGGGGGCGACCTCGCGGGCTATGTCCTGTCGGGTTGCATGGGCCCGCTCGCGGAGGGCACCGAGGAGATGGTGGACGCCCTCGCCGAGGCCGTGGAGGCCGGTATGGGAGACGAGACGATGGACGTGCTGGGACCCTTCAACGAGCCCTTCGAGCCATCCCGCACCCCCTATGACTGGTTGAGCCGCGACGAAGCGGAGGTGGATGCGTACATCGCGGATCCCCTCTGCGGCGACGACCTGCCGCTCACGTACGGCTACGTGGCAGCCATGCTGTCGCTCATCCGCTCCGCCATGTCGCCCGAGGGCGTCGCGAGAACCCCGAGCGGGCTCGCGGTGCTGCTCGTGACGGGGGCCATGGACCCGGTCTCCGCGATGGGCGACCAGGTGCGTGTTCTGGAGGAAGGCCTTCGTGGCGCCGGGGCGGAGGTGACCGCGATCTACTACCCGGAGGCCCGCCACGAGGTGCTCAACGAGACCAACCGCGACGAGGTGACCGCTGACATCATCGGATGGATCAACACGATCGTGTGAATCCGGTGCCCGGTCATGACCGCGGGGACCGGCGGGTGCGGTTCGCCCAACAGCCACGGTGCCAGTGCCGGCGCAGGTCGGCCGCTTCGAGGGGGACCGCCACGACGTGCCCGGTGCCCGCGGGGATCTCGCGGTTGCACCCGGGGCACAGGTACGACTTGGTGGCCTGGTAGGGCTGGACGCGGCGCACCTCGCACTCGGCGGTCGCGGTGAGGTCGAGGTTGAGTCGCGCAGGTTTGCTGCGGTGGGGGCGACGGGGCATCTGCTGGTTCCGGGTGTCTATCCCAACAGCGCCCACGCCAACCCCGCGGCGATCACCAGGAACGCCCCCGCCATGATGACGATGTCGGCGGGGGACCTGTGCTGGTGTTGGTGAGGGTTGAATCCCACCGCAACAGTATTGACCATCGGGATTGACCAACGGGCACCGGGTCCGCAGGCCCGATGCCCGATGAGCGGGGCTGTCACAGCGTGTCGTTATGGTGTTCCCACCTCCCGATGGCCCTCCGGGTCCGTCGGTGACGGCTCGCAGCGGAGGCTGCCTCGACCGGCTCGATGGCCGGCTGTCCGGGTCCGGTTCCATATCGGCCCGACCGGTACGCGCAGCGCGCGCCGGGGAGAGGAGAAACATGCTCGCCACCGTAGGGTCCGCAACCCTGCTCGGGGTCGAGGGTCATCCCGTGCGCGTCGAGGTGCACACCAGTTCGGGGCTACCTGGCTACACCGTGGTCGGACTTCCCGACACCTCGTGTCGCGAGTCCCGTGACCGCGTCCGTTCGGCGCTGTTGAGCAGCGGCCTCGACTGGCCGGACCGCCGCACCACGGTCAACCTCGCTCCGAGCGGGCTGCGCAAGGTCGGCGCCGGGCTCGACCTCGCGATAGCGGTCGGCCTGGTGGCGGCCCAGGAGGAGATCCCGCCGCAGACACTCGAAGGACTCTCGTTCATCGGAGAACTGGGCCTCGACGGTTCGCTGCGGCCCCTGGTGGGGATGGTGCCGCTCGCGAGAGCGTGCGAGGGACGCCCGGTGGTGCCGGCCGGGGTCGTAGCCGAGGCCCGGCTCTGTCGCAGCGATGCGCTGGCGGGCACCTCGCTGCGCGAGGTCGTTGCGGCGCTGCGCGGCGAAGCTCCGTGGCCCGTGGTCGAGCCGTCCCGTCGGCGCCCACCGCAGCGTCGTGTCGCCGATCTCAGCGAGGTGCGTGGTCAACCGGTTGCGCGCGCCGCGCTCGAGGTCGCCGCTGCCGGAGGGCACCACACCCTGATGACGGGGCCGCCCGGTGCGGGAAAGACGATGCTCGCCGAACGGATCCCGGGGATACTGCCCGTCCTCGACGACGAGGAGGCCCTGGCGGTCACCGCGATCCACTCCGCGGCGGGCAACCTCGGCCACGGAGCCGAGTTGATCCGCCAACCACCGTTGCGCTCGCCGCACCACACCGCATCGATGGCGGCGATGGTCGGCGGCGGGAGCAGCACTCTGCGCCCCGGCGAGGTGAGCCTCGCGTCGGGGGGCGTGCTCTTCCTCGACGAGCTGGGTGAGTTCCCCGCGGGTCACCTCGACGCGCTGCGCCAACCCCTGGAGTCCGGCACCATCCGGATCTCGCGTGCCGCCATCTCCGTCGAGCTGCCGGCACGCGTGCTGCTGATCGCGGCCACGAACCCCTGTCCGTGCGGCCAGTTCGGCTTCGGCGACTGCCGGTGCTCGGAGGCACAACTGGCGCGCTACCGCAGGAGGCTCAGCGGTCCGCTGATGGACCGCTTCGACATCCGCCTCGGAGTCGGTCCGCCGGACCCCGCAACGGTTTTCGAGGCGCCCGATGGCGAGCCGAGCGAGGCCGTGGCAGCGAGGGTGGCCGACGCCCGTGAGCGGGCGAGGAGACGTGGTGTCAAAGTCAACCGTGAGCTGCGCGGCGCTGCGCTCCGGGACGCAGCCGTGCTCAGCGGTGAGGGTGAAGCGCTGATCCGCGCGCACCTCGAACGCGGTCTGCTGACCATGCGGGGTGCCGAGCGTTGCCGTGCGCTCGCGCTGACCCTCGCGGATCTCCGCGATGAGCACCCGCCGCTGACGCCGCACCTCGTTGCGGCAGCGCTGATGTTGCGCGGCGGGGAGGGCTCGAAGGTGGTCGCCGCGTGAGCGCGGCCGGACCGGCCGGGGCGCATCTGGGCGCGTTGTCGGCGCTGGAGGGGATGGGCCCTGTTCGACTACGGGCACTGCTCTCGGTGGCCACTCCCGAAGAGCTCTGGGAGATGTTGCGCAGCGGCCGGACCGCACCGATCGTCACCGACAGCCGCGACCGCGATGGTGCGCGGATGTTGGCCGCCGAGGTGGTGAGCGGGTGGGTCCGCGAATCCCGGGTGACCCGCAACACCCCTGAAGCGATGCAGGCAAGGATCGCCCACCTGGGCCTCGCCGTGCATTCCGGTGACAGCCTGCCCACGCGCCTCCGAGAGGATCCGGATCCCCCCGGGGCGCTGTTCGCCAGTGGCGCGATCATCGACCCGCTGGTCGCGCGGGTGGCGGTGGTCGGGACCCGGCGCGCCTCGGACTACGGGCTCCGGGTCGCGCGGATGTTGGGTCGCGACCTCGCGGCGGCGGGTGTGGAGGTCGTGTCGGGGCTCGCTCTGGGCATCGACGCAGCGGCACACGCCGGGGCGCTCGAACCGCCTCGCGATGCGCCCGGGGTGATCGCGGTGATCGGAGCAGGACACGACCGTCCGTGCCCGGTTCGCAATCGGGGGCTGGCCAGAGCCGTCGGTGCAGCAGGGACGATCCTGAGCGAGGTCCCACCCGGCGTGGGTTCGGCTCCCTGGCGCTATCCGGTCCGCAATCGGCTCATCGCGGCGCTGGCGGACGTGGTGGTCGTCGTCGAGTCGGCATCGGTTGGCGGGTCGATGTCGACGGTGGCCGAGGCGCTGACCCGGGACCGGGTCGTGATGGCGGTTCCCGGGCCCCTCGGCAGACGCACCGCCCAGGGGTGCCACGATCTGCTGCGTGACGGAGCGGAGATCTGCACCGGTGCAGCCGACGTGATCTCGATGCTCGAGCTGCTCGGCCACGCGGCGCAACCGCCGATCCCAACCGCTCGTCGCTCCGGTGACAGCGCTGAGCCGTTCGGGGTCGCTGAACCGCTCGGGACGGCTGAGCCGGGTGGCGATCAGCGCCGCAGTGCCGTCGGTGCCGTCGGATCGGCCGACCGCGTTGGCGACGAGGTGCTCGAGTTCCTCGCCGATGGGCCCCGCACCCTCGATGCGCTCGTGGTGCGCTCCGGGATGGGCTTCGATCGACTGTGCGCTGTCGTGGCCGGTCTCGAAGCTGCTTCGTTGGTTCGCACCGAGGCGGGGTGGGTCCACCGGCTGGCATGACCCTCGTGCCAGGATGTCGGTGGCCGGCACCGGTTCCCGGCTCCCGCCGGTTCGTGCAGCGCGCAGAGCTCGGCACCCAGGGTCAGGGTACTCACTTCAGCACTTAGAGTGGTTGTGCACGCGCGGATCGTAGTTGGTATATTTCGTCGCAGTATCCTTCGACGGGTGTTCGCGCAGCGCCGGGCACCGGGGGTGTTCGTGGAACAGGACGCAGCGTGGCGGATCAGCGATTTCGAGGCATCGCTGGGGCTCGCGCGCAGGACCCGCGACGCCTATGGCGGTGACGTGAGCCGGTTCGCGAGCTGGGCGCGCCGCAGCGGTGCGAACGGGCCTGCGGATGTCGACCTCGCGGCGCTGCGGCGCTACCTCGCATTCCTGCGCACGCTCGGGCGTGCGCCCCGGACGATCTCGCGCGTGGCGGCTTCGCTTCGCCGCTACTTCGACTGGGCGCTGCGCGACGGCCTGGTGGGGTCGGACCCCTCGTTGGCCCTGCGCTCGCCGTCGGGTGGTTCCCGCCTGCCCCGCGTGCTGCGTGCCGATGAGCTCCACCAGATCCTCGAGGAACCCCGCTGCCCCGGGGTCTCCGGCGACGACTCAGCACTGCGCGGCCTCCGTGACCGCACACTCATGGAGCTGCTGTACGGCTCGGGGATCCGCGTCTCGGAGCTGTGCGGTCTGCGGACCGGCGACGTCGATCTGCGCCGCCGACGGATCACTGTCTGGGGCAAGGGGTCCAAACAGCGGGTCGTGCCGCTGTCCGGTCCTGCGGTCGAGCTGTTGGACCAGTGGTTGCGACACGGACGCGCCGAACACCTCGGGTCGTTGTCACGCTCTACCGCGGAGCGGGAACGCGAAACCGGCGGTGACGCCGACGACATCATGTTCCACAACCAACGGGCGAAGCCGCTCACACCGCGTGACGTCCGCCGGGTCCTCGATGCCCGATCACCGGTGCCGACCCACCCACATGCGCTGCGTCACAGCTTCGCCACTCATCTTCTCGATGGAGGTGCCGATCTACGAGTGGTGCAGGAGCTACTCGGCCACTCGGACCTGTCGACGACCCAGATCTACACACACGTGAGCCGGGAACGGCTCCGGTCCGTGTACGCGCAGAGTCATCCGAGGGCGAACTGATGCACACCAGGATCCGAGAGAACCGGCCGCGAACCCAAACAGGTGAGAGAGAGCCCGAGAGGAAACCCGAGACCGAGCTGGCTGAGCTGTGGGAGTGCTACAAGGCCGACCGGTCCGACACCGCCCGCGAAGCCCTCATCGTGCACTTCTCGCCGCTGGTCAAGTACGTCGCCGGGCGGGTAGCGGTGGGCCTGCCACCCAACGTGGAACAGGCCGACCTGGTCAGCTACGGGATGTTCGGTCTGATCGACGCGATCGACAAGTTCGAGCCCGAACGGGGCTACAAGTTCGAGACCTATGCGATCAGCCGGATCAAAGGAGCGATCCTCGACGAACTGCGATCCATCGACTGGGTCCCCCGTTCGGTCCGCTCCAAGTTGCGCCAGATCGAAAAGGCGATCGCGAAGCTGGAAGCGATCCATCACCGACCGGCGACCGACGCAGAGCTCGCCGAGGAGCTCGAGTGGAGCTCGGACCAGCTCCAGACAGCACTCAACCAGATCTCGCAGGTGGGTCTCGCGGCCCTCGACGAGATCCTGTCGGTTGCCGGTGAGACCGGCGAGTCGGTCACCCTGGGTGACACGATCGCCGACACCTCGGCGCACGGTCCGATGGGCGCCTTCGAGGTCGCCGAGACGCGCCAGCTGCTCGGACAGGCCATCAACGCCCTCCCCGAGCGGGAGAAGCTCGTGCTCACGCTCTACTACTACGAGAGCATGACGCTGCTCGAGGTGGGCCAGGTCCTCGGCGTCACGGAGTCGCGGGTCTGCCAGATCCACACCAAGGCGGTCCTGCACCTCCGCAGCCGCCTGCAGGCAGCCGAACGGATCCCTCCTCTCTGACCGGGAGCGCATCACCGTCGGGACCTCCACATGCACCGGGTCGCGAGGCACCGGGTCGCGATGCACTGGGTCGCGCGACCCGCTGCGGCCAGGCCCGACCGGGGACCGGCTCGGGTAGCTTCGGGCTCTGAGCGAGGAGCCATCGGTGCCAGGTCGGCTCACGACAGGCGATCCGCTTACCGGACGAACACCTGATGGCCGAACACCTGATGGCCGAACACCTGATGGCCGAACACCTGCCCGACCGGGAGCCACGACATTGGATCCGACTCGTTGCGAGCAATCCTGCTCTGGCCGATCCGGAACCTTCGCCGCGCAGCGTCCGGATCCGCGCTGCAGGGCCGCTGCGCGGTCGCACCCCCTACCAGCGGTGTCGGTGGCGATCCCGATCACGATGTCGCTCGTGATCACACTGTCGCTCGCGATCCTGCTGACCGTCGTCACGGCGCTGGTCGCTCCCCAGGCCGGTGGACTCGAGACCCCCCGAGGTGGCGCCGCTCCCGGCGGTGGGGGCGACTGGGTTCTACCGGTGCAGCGCGAGGTGATCGATCGGTTCCGCCCGCCGCCGAGCCCCTGGGGTGCGGGCAACCGCGGGTGGGAGTTCGCCACCGTGGATGGTGATCCGGTCGTCGCGGTTGGTGCGGGCGAGGTGTTCTTCGCAGGTTCGGTGGCCGGGCGCGGCGTGGTGACGATCGACCACGGTGGCGGGTTGGTCTCGAGTGTCACGGGGTTGAGCGAGGTGAACGTGCGCCCGGGTCGGCCCGTGCGGGCGGGGGAGCTGATGGGTCTTGCCCGGCCCGGGGTGCACCTGGGGTTCCGGCTGCACGGCGTGTACGTGGATCCCGGGTTGTTCTTCGCGCGTCCGCGTCATGCGGTCCTGGTGGCCCTGCCGGCGGCCTCGCAGGGGCAGTAGCGCGACGACGCCGACCCCCAGGGGGTGTCGTGTTTCCGTGCGGTGTCTCGGCGCCGTGTCGCGGGGATCTCGTGTCTTGGGGGTGCCCGATGGGGCCGTACTACACTTGGCGCCCGGCCCGTACCGGGGTCGACAAACCACAACCGCCCGTTCGAGCCTTTCGGTCGCCGGTCATCCGGCGCTACAGAGCGGGTTACGCAGAACCGAAGGGAAGGAGCACACGTGACTGCAGTAGTCACCATGAAGCAGTTGTTGGAGGCCGGGGTCCACTCCGGCCACCAGACCCGTCGCTGGAACCCCAAGATGAAGCGCTTCATCCACGGGGACCGGGGCGGCATCTACCTGATCGACCTCAACCAGACGCTCTCGGGGATCGAGTCCGCCTACACATACGTCCGTGATCTGGTCGCGGACGGCGGCACGGTGCTGTTCATCGGCACCAAGAAGCAGGCACAGGACTCCATCCAGGGCTTCGCCGAGAAGTGCGGGATGCCCTGGGTCAACCAGCGCTGGTTGGGCGGCATGCTCACCAACTTCGAGACCATCTCCAAGCGCGTAACGAAGATGAAGAACCTGCAGCTGATGCGGGCATCGGGTGAGTTCGACGTGATGCCCAAGAAGGAGGCGCTGCTGCATCAGCGGGAGCTCGACAAGCTGGAGCGCAACCTGGGCGGGATCCGCAACCTCGAACGACTCCCCGACGCGGTGTTCATACTCGACACCAAGAAGGAGGACATCGCGGTCACCGAGGCCAACAAGCTCGGCATCCCGGTGGTTGCTGTGGTGGACACGAACTGCGATCCCGATGTGATCGACTTCGTGATCCCCGGCAACGACGATGCCATCCGGGCCGGTGACCTCATGTGCCGGGTGATCTCCGATGCGGTGATCGAGGGCAAGCTGATGCGTTCGAAGCTGCATCCCGATGCCGCCGAGCGGCGTCCCCGCACCATCGAGGAGGAGGCGGCCCACGAACAGCGCCAAGCCGAGGCCCGGGCCCAGGCGGCAGCCGCTGCCGCAGCCCGCGAGGCGCGGGTGGCCGCAGCCAAGTCCGCATCGGGCCCGCAGCAACAGCCCGCCTCACCCGCCGCGCCGCCCCAGGATCCCGGGGCACCCGCCGAGGCGCCCTCAGCAACGGAGGCCGCTGCACCCCAACCCGATCCCGCAGCAGAATCGTCGCCGCCCGCCGCCGACACAACCGGCACAGCGGACACAGTCAACACAGCGGACACAGGCGGGACCGGCGACGCAGCCGACACAGGCGACACAGCCGACACAGGCGACGCAGCCGACACAGGCGACGCAGCCAACACAGCGGACACAGGCGACACAGCCGGGACAGGCGACACAGCCGGGACAGGCGACACAGCCGGGACAGGCGACACAGAGAGCACGGAGAACGGAGCATCGAACTGATGGCGGAGTTCACAGCCAAGGACGTGAAGTCCCTGCGCGACGCCACCGGCGCAGGCATGATGGACGCGAAGAAGGCGCTCACCGAAGCCGATGGGGATCGTGACCGGGCGGCGCAGATCCTGCGGGAGAAGGGTCTGTCGAAGGTGGCGACCCTGGAGGACCGCGAGAACACCCAGGGAGCCGTAGCGGTCGCCCGCGACGGCAACGTCGCCGCGCTGGTCGAGCTCAAGAGCGAGACCGACTTCTCGGCCAAGGCCGGTGACTTCGTGGAGCTCGTCCAGAAGCTCGCCGACGCGGTCGCAGCGGATGGCCCGGGTGCGATAGACGCGCACGGTTCGGAGATCGACGACATCAGGATCGCCAAGAAGGAGAACATCGAGATCGGTACCGTGGCGCGGTTCGAGGCGTCGCCGGGCAACGGCCTCGATGCCTACGTGCACGTCCAGGACGGAAGGGGCACCAACGGCGTGATCATCGAGATCGCGGGCGCGGACGACGAGACCGCGCACGAGATAGCGCTGCACTGCGCGTTCGCCAAGCCCGACGCGCTGAGCCGCGAGGAGATCGACGCCGGTCTGGTCGACAAGGCCCGTGAGGGCTTCGAGTCCCTCACGATCAAGGAGGGCAAGCCCGAACAGGCGATCCCCAAGATCGTCGAGGGTCGCCTGAACGCCTGGTACGCCGAGCGGGTGCTTCCCGAGCAGGGTCTCTTCGGTGACAAGCAGACCGTGTCGGATCGACTCGGTGATGCGACCATCGTCAGGTTCGCCCAGGCATACATCGGTGGCTGAGCGGGACAGTGGCTGAGCGGGACAGTGGCTGAGCG
>CAYVYG010000007.1:8223-10509 GCA_964454385.1 uncultured Microthrixaceae bacterium | reverse complement strand
AGGCATACATCGGTGGCTGAGCGGGACAGTGGCTGAGCGGGACAGTGGCTGAGCGAGACAGTGGCTGAGCGGGATACCAGCAGCGACACACCGTCGCAGCGCCGTCAGCCGCGCTGGTCCCGCGTGCTTCTCAAGTTGTCGGGCGAGGCCTTCGCGGGCACGACCGGCAACGGCCTCGACGGCGAGGTGATCAACCGTCTTGCCACGGAGATCATCGAAGCCAAGTCCACCTTCGAGGTGGACATCGCCGTGGTCGTGGGCGGTGGGAACATCTGGCGGGGCATGAGCGGCGAGGGCGCGGGCATGGACCGGACCCAGGCCGACTACATGGGAATGCTCGCCACGGTGATCAACGCTCTCGCGCTCCAGGAGACCCTCGAGCGCATGGGCCAGCCCACGAGGGTGCAGACCGCGATCGGCATGTCGCAGGTGGCCGAGCCCTACATCCGCCGTCGTGCGATAAGGCACCTCGAGAAGGGCCGCGTGGTGATCTTCGCCGCCGGTACCGGCAACCCGTTCTTCACCACCGACACGACCGCCGCGCTGCGCGCCGCCGAGATCGACGCCCAGGTGATCCTCATGGGCAAGAACGGCACCGATGGCGTGTACACAGCTGATCCCCGCGTCGATGCGGATGCGACCATGCTCCCGGAGGTGACCTTCATGGAGGTTCTCCAGAAAGGGCTCCGGGTCATGGACTCCACCGCGATCTCGCTGTGCATGGACAACGAGTTGCCGATCTGCGTGTTCGACCTGCTCGGGCACAACATCTGTGACCTGTTGGCCGGCGAGCGCGTCGGAACGATCGTCTCCTGACCCGCTGTCGAGCTGCGCCCAGGTGCCGCTCGGTGATGCCGGGTCCGGTCCGCCAACACCGACGGATCCCGCAGCGCGCACTTGTGCACCCCCGAGGTGGTCGGTGTGCGAAGCTTGTCGCGATGAGCGACGACTTCGCGCAAGAGATCGTCTCCGATGCATCCGATCGGATGACCAGGGCCGTCGCGCACGCGCGCTCGGAGTTCGCAGGGATCCGCACCGGGCGGGCGACCCCCACCCTGGTCGACAAGTTGTTGGTGGAGTACTACGGCAGCACGGTCCCGATGCAGCAGTTGGCGAGCTTCTCGGTGCCCGACGCGCGGATGCTGATGATCTCGCCGTTCGACAAGAGCTCGATTGGAGCGATCGAGCGCACGATCATCGATGCCAACCTGGGACTAAACCCCTCCAACGACGGTGCCGCGATCCGCGTCGCCTTCCCGCCGCTCACCGAGGAGCGCCGGCTGGACTTCGTGAAGCTCGCGAAGTCGCGAGCGGAGGAGAGCCGCACCGCCGTGCGGGCTGCGCGGCGCGAGGCCCGCAAGGACCTCGAGGCCCTCGAGCGTGACGGGGACATCTCCCAGGACGATCTGCGGCGCTACGAGGAGTCCCTCGACAAGTTGACCAAGTCCCATGAGTCGGACATAGACGATGCGCTTGCGCTCAAGACCGACGAGTTGATGGAGGCCTGAGGCCCGCGCGGACCGAGTCACGGAGACGACATGAGCAATCACGACGACGATCACCAGGACCGGTTCGCAGCCCTCGGGGAGCCGGCGGACGCGGAATCCGAGGAGGACCAGACTGGCGACCCGCAGGAGCGCACGGCTCGTCGCTCCAGTGAGGGCGTACGCATTCTGGGCGCTTCCGAGGCGGCCGAGATCACCGGGCGGCACGAGGTCGTGAGACGCCGGGACCCCTCCGGGAAGCGCTTCGGCGATCGTCCCGAACCGCCGGACCCGACCGGTGATCTGCCGCGGATCACGATCTCATCCACCGAAGACCCCAGCGAGGCCGGGCAGTTCGGGGCGGTACCCGTGGTCCCGACCCCCGAGGGTAGAACCGAGCCACGTCGTGGTTTCGGACATGCTCGCGTGGCGCCGGATGAGCCCCAAGCGTCCAATGCTCCGGAACCCGCCCCGCTTGACCAAGGCCGCGGTGAGGACACGGCATCGGGCGGGGAACCCCCCATCGATGTCTCGGGCCGTCCCGCCGAAGAGTCGTCGGGCCGTGTCGAACGCGACCGGCGCTCGCGCGGTGAGCAGTCCTCCGAGCCGGCCGATTCGACAGACGAAGCCCGCTGGTCCAACCAGGATGCACCGAGGGATCGATCGGGCCGCGCCGACCTGAGCGAGACACTGGGTGGCTCCGCGGCCGCTGACACGGCGCCCGGTGAGCGTTCATGGGGTGAGGGCTCATGGGGTGAGGGCTCATGGGGTGAGGGCTCATGGGGTGAGGGCTCATGGGGTG
>CAYVYG010000007.1:0-8123 GCA_964454385.1 uncultured Microthrixaceae bacterium | reverse complement strand
TCATGGGGTGAGGGCTCATGGGGTGAGGGCTCATGGGGTGAGGGCTCATGGGGTGAGGGCTCATGGGGAGAGGGCTCCTGGGGTGAGGGCTCCTGGGGCGACCGGGAGTCCTGGCAGAGCGAGTGGGATGACGGCCCATCCGGGAGCACTGTCCCGCCCCAGAGCGTGCCGAGGGTGGCTGAGGACTCCGGTCCGGGGGCGATCCCCGATCCGACCGAAGCGGACGCCGGTGACGATGCTGGAAGCACCGGTGGCGATGACGACACCTTCGTCCTGCCGCACTGGACCGAACCGGCCACCGGCCAGGTTCCCCGGGTCGTCGGCGACATGCCCGAGGAGCCGACCGGAACCGGGCACCAGTCACGCTGGCGGGATCTCGACAGCGGTGACTCCGACGAGGGCTTCGAGGACCTTCTCGACGAGGGCCCCCGGCTGGGGGCGCTGTCGGGCCAGCGTGACCCCTTCGACGAGGACGACGACTACGGGGACTACTTCTCCGAGGACACCGAGGACGAGGACCCACTGGCGGCCTGGGGCGGACTCGATGGCCCCTTCGACGAGCCACCCGTTCGTGGCGCGCCGAGGACATCGCGCCGGGACCGCACCCGCCGCGCTGACGGTGGCACCGACCGCGACGATACCGGCGAGGGCAGGGGCTCGACTCCGAGTGACCGCAACCTGCCCGTGGCGGTCGGTGTCGGTGTAGGGCTGGTCGCGCTCGGGCTGTTGTGCTTCAAGCTGGGCACACTGCCCACCGCAATCCTCGCGACCGCGGTGGTCACCCTCGCGGGGGCGGAGTACTTCAAGGCCCTGCGCGTCGCCGGGTACAACCCCGCGGCGCTGCTCGGAATGGCGGCGATCGCCGGGCTGACGTTCTCGCCCGCGCTGTTCGGCCTCGCGGCCTACCCGGTGATCATCGCGATCACGCTCATCTCGGCACTCGTGTGGTTCCTGTTGGTGGCGCCGGGGGAGGGTTCTGTCGCGAACCTCTCGATGACCCTGCTGGGGGTGTTCTGGATCGGCGGGCTCGGATCGTTCGCGGGGCTGTTCCTCGGCCTCGGCGACGTGGTGGCCGACCGGACCGCGATCGAGACCAATCCCGGGATCGGTGTCCTGCTCGCAGCGGTGATCGCCTCGGTCTCATATGACGTCGGCGGCTACTTCATCGGTCGCCGCTACGGGCGCACGAGGCTCTCGGCCGCGAGCCCGAACAAGACCCAGGAGGGCTTCGGCGGCGGGATCCTGGTCTCGGTCGTGGTCACCACCGCTGCGGTGTCGTTCATCTCCCCGATCGGCGACGACACGATCTTCAGGACCATCGTGTTCGCTCTGTTGTGTGCGATCGCAGCACCGATCGGCGACCTCTGCGAATCGTTCGTGAAGCGGGATCTGGGCGTGAAGGACATGGGAACGGTGCTTCCCGGACACGGTGGTGTGCTCGACCGCTTCGATTCGTTGTTGTTCGTGTTGCCGGTCGCGTACTTCGTCACGATCCCGCTGGGCATCTGGACGACCTGAGGATCCACTGCGGTCGACGTCTCTGGGGGATGCCGCCCCGGTAGGATGAGATCCTCATGACGACTGTCGCCCTGTTGGGATCAACCGGGTCGATCGGCACCCAGGCGATGGATGTCGTCGAAGCCGAGCCGGACCGCTTCGAGATCGTGGCACTCGGCGCCCACTCGTCGGTGCGCCAACTAGCCGAACAGGCGAGGCGGGTGAACCCGGCGGTCGTGGCGCTGGCCGACGACTCGCGCGCAGGTGAGCTGGCTGGTCTGGTCCCCGCCGGTGTGGAGGTGATCGCCGGGCCCGACGCCCTTGCCGAAGCAGCGGTCACCGCGGAGGTGGCGGTCAACGGCGTTGTGGGGTTCGCCGGGCTGGGTGTGACCCTGGCCGTGCTATCCGCAGGCCGCCGCCTGGCGCTCGCCAACAAGGAATCGCTCATCGCCGGTGGCCCGGTGGTGGCACCGCTGCGCGACACGCCGGGAGCCGAGCTGGTTCCCGTCGACAGCGAGCACTGCGCGATCCACATGTGCCTCCGCTCGATGGGCGATGAGCGCCGGCTCGCGCAGTTGGTGCTCACCGCCTCGGGCGGACCGTTCCGCGGACGTACGACCGCAGAGCTCGAGGCCGTGAGCGTGAAGGAGGCGCTGGCGCACCCGACGTGGTCGATGGGCCCCAAGATCACCGTCGACTCGTCGACGTTGATGAACAAGGGCCTCGAGGTGATCGAGGCCCACGAGCTGTTCGGGGTCGACTACGACTCGATCGAGGTCGTGGTGCACCCGCAGTCGATCGTGCACTCGATGGCCACCTTCAGCGACGGGGCCACCATCGCGCAGCTGTCCCTGCCCGACATGCGCCTGCCGATCGGTTATGCGCTCGCCTACCCGGATCGCATCGGCACCCCCTTCGGCGCGATGGACTTCTCCGAGGTGTTCTCGCTCGACTTCGAGCCGCCCGACCGGACCGCGTTCGGATGCCTCGATCTCGCTTTCGAAGCCGGGCGCAGCGGCGGCACCGCGCCGGCGTGGCTGTCGGGTGCCAACGAGGTGGTGGTCGAGAGCTTCCTGGGCGGCGGGCTCCGCTGGGTCGACATCGCCCCGGTGCTCGCCTCGGTGATGGACCGTTGGGACCGTGGCGGAGCGGATGACATCGCGGACGTGCTCGCCGCGGATCGTGAGGCGCGGCTGGTTGCCGGCGAGCTGCTCGGCTCCGAGGTGCTGCGATGACCGACCAGCGCGAGCGGTCGCGCCCGGTACGGGACCCCGCCGTGGGTCCGATCAGCGAACCGGGTGGCTCCGGGTCGGGCGACCCGGGCGGTTCCGCGGGGTCCGCCGGGCCCAACTGGTACGACAACCGCGCACTGCTGTGGGCGGCGCTGGTCGCATTCGGTGGCGCGGTGCTCGCCGGCGCGGTCACCGGCACCGTCGGCATCGTGTTCACCGTCGCGGTCCTCGTTCCGGTGATCGCAGCGGCCGCCCTGTCGCTGATGGGAGCCGACGACGCATCGAGGTGGGCGCGGATCACGGTGGTCGCGGGATTTGTGCTGTGGTTGGCGCTCACCGGCGGACTGGCGATGATCCTCGTGGTCACCACGGTGATCCTGATGATCTTCCTGCACGAGCTCGGCCACTACATGGCCGCGAGGCGGGCGGGGATGAAGGTCACCGAGTTCTTCCTGGGCTTCGGCACCAGGCTGTGGTCGTTCCGGCGCGGTGAGACCGAGTTCGGCATCAAGGCCATCCCGGCCGGTGCCTACGTGAAGATCATCGGCATGAACAACCTCGAGGAGGTGGACCCCGCGGACGAGGCGCGCACCTACCGCCAGGCGCCCTTCCGCCATCGCCTCAGCGTGGCGGTCGCCGGTTCCGCCATGCACTTCGCGCTGGCCCTGGTGCTCCTGGTCGTGCAGTTCGCGGCGTTCGGGCGCGCGGATGAGGACCGGTGGGTGGTCGGCGATCTCACCGAAGGTGGTGCTGCCCAGGCGGCCGGCCTCCACAGCGGTGACACGGTCGTGGCCTTCGACGGCGAACCCGTCGGGACCTTCGAGGACTTCCGTGATCAGATCGCCACCGCATCGGGGCGGGTCACCGTCGAGGTCGAGCGTGATGGCGAGGTCGTCGACCTGCCCGTCGAGTTGGTCAGGCGTGCGAAGATCATCGGCACCGTGGGCACCGACATCGACGTGTTGGAGAGACCGTCGGGGCTCCATGTGGGTCCGCTGGTCACGAACTCCCGACCCGAGCGAGCGGGCCTCGTCACCGGGCAGCGCATCGAGTCGGTCAACGGGACCGAGGTCGCCGACCTCGAGGACCTCCAGCGGGCGGTCGCGAAGTCCTCCGACGGTGAGGTGGCACTCGTCGTCGCGGCGAACAACCGCTCGGGCGGAGCCCCCGTGCGGGTGGACCTGGGCAGTACGGTGGCCACCACCGAGCCGACGGCGTTCCTTGGCGTGGGAGCGCGATCGGTGCTCGAACCGGAGCCGATCCCGCGTGCGGTGGCGTCCTCGGCCGGGCAGTTCGCAGAGGGTGTGGGGGCGAGCGTGGTGGGAATCGCCACTGTCTTCAACCCACCGAGGCTGCTCGGGTTCCTCACCGACACCGTCACCGGCGGCGAACAGGAGGTGAGCGAGGAGCCCACACCCGCCGAACAGGTCGCGATCTCGAGCGACGCGGGCCGTCCCACCTCGATCATCGGCGCCATTGCCTACGGAGCCGACCTGACCGGCGAGGACCTCTCGAACCTGATCGGGTTCATGATCGCGCTCAACATCTTCATCGGCGTGTTCAACCTGATCCCCTTGCTGCCCTTCGACGGCGGCCACGTTGCGATCGCAGTCTACGAGAAGGTCCGCGAGGTCGCATCGGGATCGAAGAAGCGATACATAGCCGACATCACCCGGATGATCCCGGTCGCATACGGGGTCGTGATGGTGCTGGCTGTGGTCGGCCTGCTGGCCATGTACCTGGACCTCACCATGGGAGTGAGTGCCTGAGCCGATCGGCGCGTCCGGCTGTGTCCCGGTGGGGGATAGCCTCGTGGCGATGGATGCATCCTCGGTGAGCTTCCCCCGTCGCGACTCGCGCAGGATCACCGTGGGCGACGTCGAGGTCGGTGGCGGGGCGCCTGTGTCGGTGCAGTCGATGACGACGACCAAGACCGCGGACGTCGACGGCACCCTCGCCCAGATCTATGCGTTGGCCGGCGCCGGTTGCGACATCGTCCGCTGCACCTGCAACGAGGCCGAGGCCGCCGAGGGGCTCGCGCACATGGTGCCGCGCAGCCCGCTGCCGATCATCGCCGACATCCACCACAACCACCGCATGGCGCTCGCAGCGATGGACGCAGGGGTGCAGGGCCTCCGGCTCAACCCCGGCAACATCCGCCGGCCCGAGCACATCAAGGCCGTCGCATCCGAGGCGCGCGACCGCAAGGTCCCGATCCGCATCGGGGTCAACGGCGGATCGCTCGACCCGCGGCTCTACGAGAAGTACGGCAACATGGTGACGCCCGAGGCGATGGTCGAGTCGGCCCTGATGGAGCTCGCCTACTTCGCCGAGGTCGACTTCGACCTGGTGAAGATCTCGGTCAAGGCCTCCAACGTGCCCCTGATGATCGAGGCCTACCGCCAGCTCGCTGAGGCCACCGACGTGCCGCTGCACCTGGGCGTCACCGAGGCCGGTCCGCTGCCCGAGGGCTACATCAAGGCCACCGCCGGGATCGCCACGCTGCTCGCGGAGGGCATCGGTGACACGATCCGCTACTCGCTCACCGCGGATCCGGTCGAGGAGGCCCGTGCCGGGAGGGTGCTCCTCGAATCGATGGGCCTGCGCGAACGCACCGACATCGACCTGATCGCGTGTCCGTCCTGTGGTCGCGCCGAGGTCGACGTGATCAAGGTCGCCGAGGATGCCAGAGCTGCGCTCGCGGGGCGCGACCTGCCCCTTCAGGTCGCGGTCATGGGATGCGTGGTCAACGGTCCCGGCGAGGCGCGCGATGCGGATCTTGGCATTGCTGCGGGCCGCGGCCGGGGACATCTGTTCGTCAAGGGCGTCAACGTGGCCGTGGTCGACGAAGCCGACATGGTCGAGCAACTCGTCGAGTGGGCCGAGTTCATCTCCGAGCACGGAACCGAGGCGGCGCTCGCCCGGGTCGACACCGCCAAGGCCGCGAAGGAGGCCGAGCGCGACCGGTCCGTGCTGCTCGAGGACAAGGGGCCCGACGTCAACGCCTCGGCGCAGCGCGTCGAGCTGATACGCCGCGATCTCGACCGCTGAGCGGTTGCGCGATCTGGCTGCGGGGATCGCCGGCCGAACCGGCTCACAGCTTCGGCGAGTCGTGTCCTACGATCGCCGGCCATGGCGAAAGCACCGGTTCTCACCCCCCAGGGCGAAGACTTCCCCCGCTGGTACCAGGACGTGCTCACCAAGGCCGAGCTCGCCGAGAACGGACCGGTGCGCGGCACGATGGTCATCCGGCCCTACGCCTATGCGATCTGGGAGCGGATGGTCGCCGAGGTCGACGCGAGGATCAAGGCCACCGGCGCCCAGAACGCCTACTTCCCGTTGTTCATACCCGAGAGCTACCTGCACCGCGAGGCCGAACACGTCGAGGGGTTCTCGCCCGAGCTCGCGGTGGTGACCCATGCCGGCGGCAAGGACCTCGAGGAGCCCGCGGTCGTGCGCCCGACATCCGAGACGGTCATCGGCGAGTACATGGCCCGCTGGGTGCAGAGCTACCGGGACCTGCCGCTGCTGTTGAACCAGTGGTCCAACGTGGTGCGCTGGGAGCTGCGCCCGCGCCTGTTCCTGCGTACCTCGGAGTTCCTCTGGCAGGAGGGCCACACCGCTCACGCGAACAGGCCCGAGGCATCCGCATACGCACAGCGGATCCTCGATGAGGTCTACCGGGACTTCATGGTCGAGGTGCTTGCAATTCCGGTGCACGTGGGCATCAAGACCGCGGCCGAGCGCTTCGCGGGGGCTGTCAACACGCTCGCGTGCGAGGCGATGATGCGCGACGGCAAGGCCCTGCAGATGGGCACCAGCCACGAGCTCGGGCAGAACTTCGCGCGGGTGTTCGACATCGGGTACCTGGACTCCGGGGGCACCCGTCAGCTCGCCTGGACCACCTCCTGGGGGGTCTCGACGCGCATGATGGGCGGTCTGATCATGGCCCACGGCGACGATGCGGGCATCCGGGTGCCGCCCCGGGTGGCCGAGGTGCAGGTCGTGGTGCTGGTCGTGCGCGACAGCGACGACGGCGCGACGGTCGCCGCTGCGAGCGCGCTCGTCGACGAGTTGTGCGACGCGGGGGTGCGCGCGCGTCTCGATGACCGGGTGGATGTCGCCTTCGGTCGTCGGGCGACGGCCTGGGAGCTCAAGGGGGTGCCGTTGCGCGTCGAGCTGGGCCCTCGCGATCTGGCCGAGGACCGTGCGGTCGTGGTGCGCCGCGACCGCAGTGGCGACCCCGGCGCCAAGGAGACGCTGGCGCTGGGGACCGTCGCGACGACAGTGCCCGGGACCCTGGAGGACATCCAGCGCGGCATGCTCGCTGACGCGACCGCCCGGCGTGACCGCTGCACGGTCGAGGTCGGCACCGTCGACGAGGCCCTCGAAGCCGCCCGGGAGGGCTTCGCGAGCATTCCCTGGGCGACCCTCGGGGAGGCCGGCGAGACACGCCTGGCGGAGTCAGCGGTGACCGTGCGCTGCCTGCAGAGCCCCGATGGCGGTGTCCCCTCCAGCGCGGACGCCGACGGGGTGACCGCCCTGGTGGCGCGCTCCTACTGATGCCGGCTCAGCGGGCCGGGACGGCGCGCCGATCATCGGAACGCGCCGACCCTCCTGTATACGTCCTCGCAGCCGACCTATAATCGCACTCCGGCTTACCGGAGGGCGTGGGCAGTGCCCACGCCTTTTCTCTGGCCGGCGGACCACGGGAAAGAGCACCAGGACAGGAGGAGACGTGAGCGCAACCACAGAACGCGTCGGTTCCCTCGTCGAGCCCGTGCTCACGCGGATGGGCCTCGAGCTCTACGACGTCGACCAACCGGGCCCGGTGCTGCGCCTGATGGTCGATCGCGAGGGTGGTGTCGACATCGACACGCTCGCGGAGGTCACCCGGGCCGTGTCGAGCCTGCTCGACGAGACCGAACCGGTCGCCGGTTCCTACACCCTGGAGGTCTCGAGCCCCGGTCTCGAGCGTCCTTTGCGCCGCCGGGCGCATTTCGAGGGTGCGATCGGCGAGCAGGTAAAGGTCAAGTTGTACCCCGGAACCGAGGGTGACCGCCGCTGCGAGGGCAGGCTCGTCTCGGCGTCGGACGACGCGTTCACCATCGAGTCACCACAGGGACCCAGGACCATCGCGCTCAGCGACGTGGCCAAGGCCCACACCGTGTTCCAGTGGTCCTCGTCGGAGGACAGCCCCGAACGTGCTCCCGCCGGGTCGGCGAGGCCGGACAACAACCCGGCGAACCCGGTTGAGCCAGCGAAGCCAGAGAAGACTGAATCCACAACTGAATCCGAGGACAACTGATGAACCCCGAGATGATGGAGGCCCTGACAGCCGTTGCCGCCGAGCGCGGCATCTCGGTCGAGACGCTGTTCGGGGCGCTCGCCGAG
>CAYVYG010000006.1:23304-25409 GCA_964454385.1 uncultured Microthrixaceae bacterium | reverse complement strand
ACCGCCATGCTCGCGATGGGCCTCAGCTGGATGCGGGACCGCTCCGAGAGCGTCGCCGCGCCGGCGGTGCTGCACACGACCACCAACAGCCTGGGGTCCGCCCTCGCGTGGATCGCCCAGCGAGTGCTGTGAGCACGCGCTCCCGGCGCTTCGACGAAGCTGTCGGGTCGGCTGATGGCGAGCCGGCACACGACGGGCAGTGTGCTCCGGTAACACTCGAAAGGTTGTCGCAAGGGAAAGCCGCGCGTACGACCACGCAGAGGAGCGCGCTCCGGAGCTTGTTGGTGGTGGTCCTCATGGTCACCGCCTCAGCTCTATCGTCGCCGCCTCAGCTTTCGTCGCCGTCGGCGGGAAAACCCGACGTCGAAGACGTATTGAGTCTGATGGACAAACGAATCTCGTCCTGGTCGTTCTCCAACAGATCGAAGCTCTGGGTTGTCACGCAACTGATGTTGAGCTCCATGTCGGTCTTGGAGAGAACCGTCGATACGATTCCGCTCGAGTTGGCGTCGGCCGGCTCGGCTCCCTCCCAGCCCTCGCCCAGCGCGGCTCGGTAATAGTCAGCGCAGGCGGTCAGCAGCGCTTCGTCCGACGGGGCGATGAAGGTCCGAAAGATCGTGTTGCGGTCGTCTATTCCCTCTGCGGGACTCTCCACGATTCCCTGATCTTCGACCCCGCTCGGCGCGACGTCGATGACCGACTCGTTGCGCAGCATCTCCATCACCGCTTCGGGCTGGACTGGCACCCCGTCGTCCTCGGGCTCAGCGCGCGCGCACCCGAACAGCACCGTCAACGCGAGCCCAGAGGCGTACAGGATGTACCAGCCTGAAGAGGCAGGCTGTTCTCTCCAACAGATCATCCCACCTTGCTGCCGAGCTCAGCTGCCGGCGAGCTCCCGCCAGGCATTCACATACACACCGTCGGGCGCGCACAGGTCGAACGCCACGGAGTTGTGACCGGGAGCGGAGTCCCAGGGACAGGTCGACGCAGTGGTCGCGAGGAGCCGGTTGCCGGCGAAGGGCGCGGACTCGGCGGGCACCTCCGGGCCGGGGATCCCAACTGCGTCGGCGACCGCGAGGATGCGGGCGGTGCCGTAGTCGTTCGCGTGCCGCAGGGTGCGGATCGCGGAATCAGGCGTGGCGAAGCTCTCGGTGGTCCACGGCGCAGCGGTGGCGGTCTGCCCCGACTGGTAGGCGTCATAGGTGCCAGAGAGAAGCCCAGCTGCCCGCAGACCCATGAACTTCGCCACATACAGCGCCACACCGGCTCCCTGGGAGTGCCCGACGAGCGACACCTTCGACCAGTCGAGCTCACAGGCGCCGTAGGTGGCGTTGAAGTCATCGCAGCTGCCACCAGTGGCGACTTGGAACTGCTCCCAGCCCACTCCGGGGGCGATGTCGACCATGTGGTCGATCAGCTTCAGCAGACGGTTCGCAACCGAGTTGGCCGTCGGGATGTTCGCCACCGGATGGTCGTACGCGAACCCGTCGGGGTCGGCCACACCGGCTCCGAAGGTGGTCTCGGCGCGGAACTCACGGTGGCAGTCCGGGTAGCTCGCGGCTGTGGAGTCCGGACATGCAGAGAGGGTCCCGAGCGACGCGGAGTAGCGCAGCACGATCACGTGGTATCCGTCGCTGCGCAGCGCCGAGGTGAGCTCGCCGTAGCCGGCTGTTCCCGCTCCGGTTCCGTGAAGGATCACTGCCAGCGCACCCCTCGCGGTGCCGGTCGGCAGGTAGGCGAGGTTCGGGTTCAGAGGATCAGCGGTCGTGGCCGGATCAGCCGATGCCGGGTCCACCGACCAGCTCGTGCGGGGTCCGCCTCCACCACCGCCGGACGGTGGAGTGCAGGCCGCGGCCGTCAGCGCCACCAATGCGGCAGCCAGCAGACCGAACAACCACCGCGACCTCAGGGCCGCCAATACGTTCCGAACCATCCCGATTCCCTCCGTCCCCACATCCGACTCACGACTGGAGGCCCGGTCGATCGCCCGGCCCCGGGCGGCCTACCGCGCGGTGTACCTGGACGAGGTGGGCGACGAACAGGTCACTATTGACGGCACGTCGCTGCACAGCCGCGTACTTGCCGTCAACCTCAAGGAGACGCAT
>CAYVYG010000006.1:16698-23294 GCA_964454385.1 uncultured Microthrixaceae bacterium | reverse complement strand
ACCTCCTCGATGCGCACAGCCTTGCACATACTCGCCGGCTGTGCCGCACTTCACAACCCGACCACCCCGCGTCGTTCGCAGCTCGGCCTCAAGGGGCAGTCTCAGGTCGAGACATCAACGTGAACCTGTCCGATCGGCGTCGCAGTGACCACCGACACAGTGACCGAAACACGACAGCTGCTTCTACGCTGAACACCACGACGCCGTGTGAAGCGTCCACCCCCGGGAGACACACATGTATCAGCGCATCAGGCAGAGCCTGAGCACGGGCCTGCATCGTCCCCGCCGCAGCGCGACACTGCTTCTCGCGGCAGCTGTTGCGCTGTTGGCCGCGGCGTGTCTGCCTGCACCGACCCCGTGGACATCGGACAGTCCGTCAGGGCACCTCGACTCGATCGTGCGCATCGCCGCCAACCGGATCACAGTCCAGGGCTGGGCCGGGGACCGCAACACGAACGACGCGATCCAGGTCGTGTTCTACCTGGACGGCCGGCTCCAACCGGGTGCCGCCACCGCAGATCAGCCACGACCCGACGTGCGAGCCAGAACCGGGCGTGGAGCCCACACCGGGTTCGCTCGCACTCTCGATGTCAGCTCGCAGGACCGCAACGTGTGCGTATCCGCGGTGAATGTGGGACCGGGCACTCACTCGCTTCTGGGCTGTGTGGACATCCCGAAGAAGGTGACACCACCCACGACCACCTCGCCGAGGACGAGATCACCGACAACCACATCATCGACAACCCCAGCGCCCTCCCTGGCGATCTCCTATCCCTCAGGTGCGTTCACCGGCACTGCGCGCTCCACGGTGTCACCGACCGTTGTCAACGCTGCTGGACCCCTCAGCTTCGCGGTGACCGGCGGAACCGTGCCATCCGGTGTCGCTTTCGACCCGGGCACCGGGGTGTTCACAGGGCTGGCGTCCTGGCCTGTGAAGATGGTCGCTGTCGCTGCCGGAAACGAGCATTCCTGCGGAATCGACGTTGCCGGCGCCGCGTGGTGCTGGGGTTCCAACACCCGCGGTCAGCTCGGCAACGGCACCAAGACGAGCTCGTCCACACCTGTTCGGGTGGACTGGTTGGGCGCCGGGGTCACCGAGATCTCCGTCGGCGACTCCCACAGCTGCGCGGTCGGGTCGGGTGCCGCGCTGTGTTGGGGCTTCAACGGATACGGTCAGCTCGGCAATGGCACCAACATCGACTCACCCACACCTGTGGATGTGGACGGCCTGGGTTCCGGTGTGACCGGGATCGCCATCGGTGCCAACCACAGCTGCGCGATCGTCACCGGCGCCGTGCGGTGTTGGGGTTCCAACATCTACGGCGCGCTCGGCAACGGCACCAACACCAGCTCGTCCACAGCAGTGGATGTGGACGGTCTGGGTGCAGGTGCCACCGACATCGCGGGCGGCTTCCTGCACACCTGCGCGATCGTCACCGGTGCCGCGTTGTGCTGGGGATACAACACCTACGGTCAACTCGGAAACGGCACCAACACCAGCTCGTCCACAGCAGTGGATGTGGACGGCTTGCGCACCGGGGTGACGGAGATCGCTGTCGGTTCCTTCCACAGCTGCGCGGTCGTCGCCGGCGGCTCGAAGTGCTGGGGGCAGAACAGCTCGGGCCAGCTCGGCAACGGCACCGACAACGACTCGAACAAGCCTGTGCGGGTGGTTGGGCTTAGCACCGGGGTCAGCGCTGTCTCTGGTGGCTCTTCGCACAGCTGCGCGGTCGTCGCCGGCGACGCGAGATGTTGGGGTGACAACGGCAGCGGCCAGCTCGGCAACGGCACCAACACCAACTCGTCCACACCTGTCGACGTGAGCATGCTGGACACTGGGGCCACCGCCATCGCGGCCGGCGCGAACCACAGCTGCGCGGCCATCGCCGGCGCCGCGCTGTGTTGGGGTTCCAACGGCTACGGCCAGCTCGGCAGCGGCACCAACACCAGTTCGAAAGCAGCAGTCGGTGTGGCCGGAACCGGTGTGGCATCCGGGTTCCCCGCCACCGTGACAGTCACGGCAACCGACGGTGTCACAACCTCCAGCGCGGTCGTGACCCTCACCACGCCGTGAGCCGCCGCATCATGGTGGCTGTCCGTGGCTGACGGCACTAGAGCAGGTCCGCGAAGAAGTCGTTTCCCTTGTCGTCGGTGATGATGAACGCGGGGAAGTCCTCGACCTCGATGCGCCAGATCGCCTCCATGCCGAGCTCGGGGTACTCGATCACCGCGACCTTGCGGATCGAGTCCTTGGCGAGGATCGCGGCCGGGCCACCGATCGAGCCGAGGTAGAAACCGCCGTGGGCCTGGCATGCCTTGCGCACCGCAGCCGACCGGTTGCCCTTGGCGAGGGTCACGAAGCTGCCGCCGTTGGCCATGAGCTCGTCGACGTAGCCGTCCATGCGACCGGCGGTGGTCGGCCCGAAGCTGCCAGATGCCATCCCGTCGGGGGTCTTGGCCGGACCGGCGTAGTAGATCGGATGGTCCTTGACGTACTGGGGCAGGCCCTCGCCGCGCTCGAGGCGTTCGCGCAGCTTCGCGTGCGCGATGTCGCGGGCGACGACCATCGGACCGCTGAGCGACAACCGGGTGCGGACCGGGTAGCGGCTCAGCTCGGCACGGATCTCGTCCATCGGACGGTTGAGGTCGATGCGTACCACGTCGTCGGAAAGCTGGTCCTGATCGATCTCCGGGAGGTACTTGGCCGGGTCGGTCTCGAGCTGTTCGAGGAACACACCCTCCGCGGTGATCTTGGCGAGCGCCTGACGATCGGCCGAACAGCTGACGCCGATGCCGACCGGGCACGATGCCCCGTGGCGTGGAAGGCGGATCACCCGCACGTCGTGCACGAAGTACTTCCCACCGAACTGCGCTCCGATGCCCGACTCGGCAGCCAATCGGGCAACCTGCTCCTCGAGCTCGGTGTCGCGGATCGCGTGGCCCAGATCGCTGCCGCGCTCCGGCAGGCCGTCGAGGTAACGGGTGCTCGCGAGCTTCACGGTCTTGAGGTTCATCTCGGCGCTCGTCCCACCGATCACGATCGCCAGGTGATAGGGCGGGCACGCCGCCGTGCCGAGGGTCTTGATCTTCTCGCTGATGAACCCGAGCAGCGTCTCGGGGTTCAACAGCGCCTTGGTCTCCTGGTACAGGAACGTCTTGTTGGCGCTGCCGCCGCCCTTGGTGATCACCAGGAAGTGGTACTCGTCGCCGTCGACGGCCATCAGGTCGATCTGCGCCGGGGGGTTGGTGCCGGTGTTCGCCTCCTCGTAGGTGGTGATCGGAGCGACCTGGGAGTAGCGCAGGTTCGTCTCGGTGTAGGTCCTGAACACACCACGGGCGAGCGCTTCCTCGTCGCCACCGGGCTCACCGCTGTCGCCGGCCTGGGTCCAGACCTGTTGGCCCTTCTTGCCCATCACGATCGCAGTGCCGGTGTCCTGACACGAGGGCAGCACCATGCCCGCTGAGACGTTCGCGTTCTCCAAGAGGGTGCGCGCCACGAAGCGGTCGTTGTCGGTCGCCTCGGGGTCCTCGAGGATCTTCGCGAGCTGCGACAGGTGTCCGGGGCGGAACAGGTGGGACACGTCGCGCACCGCGGACTGCGCCAACAGCGTGAGCGCCGCCCGGTCGACCTCGAGCACCCTGGCCCCGCGGTAGGTGCCGGTTGCCACGAAGTCGTCGGTCAGCTTGCGATACGGCGTGTCGTGGGCCGCCTGGGGGAACATCGGGGAGAACCGGAACTCAGCCATCCCGCAAGGATACGACCGGCCGATGCCGGGCCCGAACCCGTCGTCGCCTTGCGCGCCACCTGGCGGAAGTCGCTCCCTGGGTTCTCCGATGACTCAAGCGCACCTGTCGAGTCAGCCAGTGCCCACATGACGCCCAGCGACTCGAGAGCTGTGGTTCAGTCAATCAGTCGCGGCGACGGGGGCGGTGGTCATGACCGGTGGTCAGCACCGAGTGCTGCGGTCCGGTCCACTCGAAGGCCCGATCCAACAACTTGCCCCGCGACCCGGTCTTCGCAGTGCGTCCGTCCGGGTCCTTGCGGCCTGGCGACCTCGAACGGCTGGGTCGGTCATCCCGCTCCCCCGGCTCGACACCGGTCGTCTTCCGGTTGCGACCAGGTTCATCGGATCGCTCCGCGCTCTCGTCGTGGCCGGCCCTGTCCCGATCGGGCGTGTCATGATCAGCACTGCCATGATCAGCACTGCCGTGGCCGGCCCTGTCATGATCGGCGCTGTCCGGGTCAGAGAGCGGCGCCCGGCGGTGGTCGCCTCCGGAGGTCTTCCCGGACACACCCGCCATCGGGACGCCCGGTCGGGCCACCACAACAGCGGCATCCGACTCGCACGGTTCGGATGCACGAGCCGCGGGTTGCATGTCGGGATCCACGTCGGGTTCCTGCTGGCGATCGGAGCGGAACGGTGACACCGGTTCCCCGACGACCGGCGATCCGGTCGATGGGACCGACCGCTGAGCAGCGGGCTCCGGCGACGATGTCACAGGTGACAAAGACCCCGGCGAAGACGCCGCCGACACGCGGGCCGGCTGCTCTTCGGTGGACCGAGCCGGTGGTTGGGTCGCCCAGTCGCCCGGTGATCGTCCAGAGCGTTCGGCCCCGGGCTCGGGTGAACCGACGGCCAACAGACGCCGGTCGGTGACCGTCCAACCCAGCGGTGCGGTGAGCGTGGCCGCATGGACGCTGCACACCTGCTGAGCCGGTTGGCCGTCCTCCACGGGTCGATCGAGCCACACCGCTGCCGCATCGGTGTCGTAGGTGAGCCTCGCCGCGGCGGGGCGATCACACCCCGGGCGCATGCAATGGCGGGCCATCCGCTCAGGCTACCCCTGCGCGCCTGACACTGGACGAACCGTCTCGGGGATCCGACAATGTTGGACATCGATGCTCAACCCGCCCGCCCACCGTACCGATCCGAGGAACATGGCATTCGATGACATCCGCTCCCGCGCGTTGCCACGGAACTTCCAGCGCGTCGCGACGGCACTGGTCGCTGCGATCCTCCTGGCAGGCACCTGGGGCGGAGCTGCACCGGCCGGCGCCCAGCAGTCGTTCACCTTCCAAGGGGGCGGCTGGGGACACGGCGTCGGCATGAGCCAGTACGGCGCGTGCGGGATGGCAACGGCGGGCCGGAGCTACACCCAGATCCTCACGCACTACTACTCGGGCACCAAGGTCGGAAGCATCGCTGAGCCCGCCAACCTGCGGGTGCTGCTCGCCGAGGCCGACAGCTTCGTGCTCACGGTACCGGCCGGTTCGACGATCTCGGGCGTCGGAACCATCGCCTCCGCCGCCACGATCACGGTCAAACGCTCGGGCGGCAACGCGGTGCTCTCCGGTGGCGTGAGTCGCACCGTGGCACTACCGCTCACGGTCGCCCAGCAGGGTGCCATGAAGATCACCCCGCCGGGACACCGCTTCGACCGCGGCCACCTGGTCATCCGGGCGAGCGAGTCCCCTTCGAAGAAGCTGCGGGCGATCGTCGAGGGCCTCAGCACCCGTGACTACCTGTTGGGTCTGGGGGAGATGTCGGCATCGTGGCCCGCGGAGGCGCTCAAGGCACAGGCCACCGCTGCGCGGACCATCGCCACCTACAAGGCCACCCATTCCGGTGGCGCAGACCACGACCTCAAGGGCTACGCCGATGGCGCCTACATCGGCTACGAGATGCGCCACGGAGCGGGGTCGCATTGGTCGGACTGGGTCGCAGCGATCGATCAGACCGCGGGAAAGGTCATCACCTACGGCGGAGCCGTGATATCGAGCGCTGTCTACTCCTCGTCCTCCGGGGGCCGCACCGCAAACAACGAGATCGTCTGGGGCGGCGGGAACCCCCGATCGGCAGTCGCCTACCTACGCGGGGTCGACGATCCCGACGACAATGGATGCCGCAACTCCCGCAACTCGTGGAGCTTGACCTTCACCGCGTCACAACTCGGCGCCAAGCTCGGAACCGCAGCCGTGAGGTCCATCGCGATCAGCGGAACCATCGGCGCGTCGGGCCGAACGGACTCGGCAACGATCACCTTCACCGACACATCGGGAGTGAAGCGCTCCTTCACCGGAGCGCAGCTTCGTTGGAAGCTCGGTCTCTATTCGACCAAGTTCACGATCAGCGGAGCGACCCGCCCCAAGCCACCCGCACCCAAGCCGGCATCCAACCGCCCGCCGTCGGGCACACTGGTGGACATCCGGGCGCACCAGGGCCGCAACATCCTGGTGGCAGGTCACGCATCGGATCCTGACGGGACGCCGCGGATGTTCGTCGCCGACGTGGTCAACGGCCGAACGTCGTGGTACGTGTTCAACTCGGCGCGAGGCAAGTTCCTTGCAGCGTTCCCGGCGGCACCCGGCAAGCACACCACCTGCGTGGCGGTGCTCGACACCCCGACCGGCACCGGCACCGTCCTGGGATGCCACAACACCGTCATCAAGTGAGCCCAAACCCCCTGCGAACTGTCCGCTCTCAGACCACACCCGCGTACCCCACACCGGACAGTTCGCTGGGGGTCGCGGGTGCCAAACCGAACTGTCCGCTCTCAGACCACACCCGCGTACCCCACACCGGACAGTTCGCTGG
>CAYVYG010000006.1:0-16598 GCA_964454385.1 uncultured Microthrixaceae bacterium | reverse complement strand
GGTGGATCAACGTGCCAGGCGCTCGAGGCGCTCGGTCGCCTCGACGTACTCCTGAGCCATCTCGATCACGACGTCCGCGGCACGACGGACCTTGTTCATTGACCCGACGATCTGGCCGACCGGGTTGAAGTTCACGTCCACCGCAGCCTCGGGGTACTTGTGGCCGCGCGCCACGGCCTCACCGGTGACCATGAACTGCAAGGGCATGCCGAGCGGATCGGGGGTGTCCTCGCGCGCCCAGGCCTCGGTCCAGTCGTTGCGCAGCATCCGGCACGGCTTGCCCGTCCAGGCGCGGCTGCGAACGGTGTCGCGCGAGGTCGCGTCGAGGTAGCTCTGCATCTGCTTGGGCGGCACATCGGCCTCCTCGACGGTCAGCCACAGCGATCCGGTCCACACGCCCTGCGCGCCGAGGGCCATCGCGGCGGCCATCTGGCGACCGGAACCGATCCCACCGGCGGCGAGCACCGGAACCGGTGCGACCGCGTCGATCACCTCGGGCCACAACACGATGGACCCGACGTCACCGGTGTGGCCTCCCCCCTCGCCACCCTGTGCGATGACGATGTCCACCCCGGCGTCACGGTGGCGGCAGGCCTGAGCTGCGGATCCGCACAACGCCGCGACCATCCTGCCCGCGTCATGGATCTCACCGATGATCTCCGGCGGCGGAGTTCCGAGCGCGTTCGCGATGAGAGCCACCTTGTCGTGGCGCAGGGCCTCGTCCACCAGCGGCCGAGCGGTCGCCTCGGTCCAGCCGATCAGCGCCGGAGCCACCTCGTCGTCGGGCATCTCGGGTACGCCGTGATCGGCGAGCAGCCTGCGAGCGAACGCCCGGTGCTCCTCGGGGATCATCTCGTCGAGCTCCCGTTCCAACTTGACGGGGTCGAGCTCGCCCATCCCCTCGTACTTGCCGGGGATCACGACGTCCACCCCGTATGGCCGTTCGGTGTGCTCGTCGATCCAGGCGAGCTCGGTCGCGAGCTGTTCGGGAGTGAAGCCGACCGCTCCGAGCACCCCCAAGCCCCCGGCGTTGGACACCGCCGCTACGACGTCGCGACAGTGGGTGAACGCGAAGATCGGGAACTCGATGCCCAGCTGGTCACATATCTCGGTACGCATGGCGACACCGTAACCGCGTCGCGGCCATCACTCTCGGCCCGGGAGGCGCCTGATCGATCAAGACGGTGCGCCGTCAACTCCTGAAGGCACCCGGTCAACCCCCGACGGTGTCCTTGTACTCCTGGGACGCGGCGGTGATCTTCTCGTCGGCCTGGGTGATCGCGGCTTCGATGTTCCCGTCGCCGATCAGGGCACGCTCATACGCCTCGCGGATCGCCTCCCGGGTGGCCTTGTAGTCGCCGATCAGGGGGCCGGGGAAGTCAGGGTCGACATTCGCGAGAACGTCCAGCGCGATCTGGTTCCAGCGACCTCCCAGGCTCGACTTCCAGGCATCGATCAACTCGGGGGATTCCGCTGCGGAACGAACGATCGGCAGGCCACTGCCCTCCTGCGCCCAGCGGATCTGCTGCTCGGTCGAGTTGAACCACTTCATGAAGTCCCAGGCGGCTGCCTGTTCCTCGACGGTGCCGCCGTTGGTCAGGTACCAGGCTCCACCGCCGATCTGGCCCTGGCCCGGTTCCTCGACGCCGGGGAAGGCCCCGACTCCGATGTCGAGGTCCAGGCCCGCGAAGTCGGGGGGCAGCTCCACACCGA
Organism: uncultured Microthrixaceae bacterium; assembly: GCA_964454385.1. Lineage (GTDB taxonomy): Bacteria > Actinomycetota > Acidimicrobiia > Acidimicrobiales > Microtrichaceae > JAMLGJ01. The sequence goes on along the minus strand of CAYVYG010000006.1, from coordinate 14,885 downwards.
GGTCCTCGACCAGTGCAGGATCCACATCTCCCTCGAGCAGGCCGGCGATCGTGTTGACTGCGGCGGAGCTGTCGATCGCGATGGACGCGCTGCCGGTTGCCATGGCGAAGAGGTGATCGGTCTGGCCTTCTGTTCCGGGAAAGGGATTCGCTAGTCCGTCATCGACCATCGTGCGCCAGAAGCCGAACAGATCCGAGGTCGCGTCGCTGTCGAACTCCGAAGCCGTTGCCAGCCCATCGCGTCCGTTGTCCTGGTTCACTACCGGTTGGTGGACTCCCGTCAGCCACCACTCCACCTGCCAGGGTTGGGCCACGACCGCGACCGGCGGATCCGCGGCCCCCGATGCCTTGATCGCCTCCGCGTCGGCCCGGATCTCCTCAAGCGTGCCGGGTGCCACATCAGGGTCGAGGCCGGCGTCTGTGAACACCGCTCGGTTGTAGTAGACGAGGGCGGTGTACACGTCGAAGCCGACCGGCTGCAGTGCTCCGTCGACGCTGTAGGAGGACACCGCTATGGGCAGGAAGTCGTCGAGCATCTCCTCGCCGTCCGGATCGGCGTCGTAACAGGATTGACCCGGGATGATCGTGCCCGAATCCGCCATGACCTGTGTTGTGGTGTCCTCGAGCAGCACCAGGTCGGGCATCGAGTTGTCCTCTGCCGCAAGCTTGAACTTGCGCAGCACCTCTTCGAAGGAGACCCCCTGGGGCTCGAAGTCGACCACGACGCGGTCCTGGGACTCGTTGTAATCCGCAACCATCGCCTCGAAGGTGCGACGCGGCAAGGCGTTCGCGTTGCTCCAGACGGTTATCTCCACAGGGCCGTCGGCGTCTTCGAGCGCGTCGACGGGGCACTCGGGCCCCACCGCGCTGTCGCCATCGCCACCGGATCCGTTCTCCGAGCCGTCGCCGCCACCACACGCAGCGATCAAAAGAGCGGTGATCGCGATCAGCGCGATCACCGCGCTGCGCCTGTGCGCCACTGCGCGCACAAGCGAGCTAGGCACAAACCCTGGTAGGAGCTTCGTGATCATGTGGAACCCTCGCAGTCGTCGGCGGGTCGGTTGGTACTAGCCCTTGATCGCACCGGCGGTCAACCCGCGGATCAACTGGCGCTGGAATATCACGAGCAGCACGAAGATCGGCACCGACGCGATGAGCGCACCGGCGAAACCGATGTGGGAACGATCGATGTTCTGCACCGCGAGCGACGCCAAGCGGATCTGAAGCGGCTCCCAGTCGGTCTTGGTGACCGCAAGCCGGGGCCAGGTGTACTGACCCCAAGCCGTCAGCAGCGCAACCAGCGCGAAGCTCGCCACCGCGGGCCGGCTGACCGGCACCGCGACGCGCCACATGAACCGCCAGTGCGAGTAGCCGTCCAACTCGGCGGCGTCACGTAGCTCGCCGGGGATGCCGAGGAAGGCCTGGCGCAACAAGAAGATGCCGAACGCCGACGCGAGGAACGGCGCGGTGAGGCCCTGGAGTGAGTTGAGCCAATCCCAGGCACGGATCGTGCGTGTGTTCACCACGAGCGTCACCTCGATAGGCAACAGCAAAGTGGAGACGGTGAGCGCGAACAGGATCGTCTTGGCCGGGTAGCGCAGGAACGCGAAGGAGTACGCAGCGAGCACCGAGGTCACCAGTTGCACGCCCGCGATCACCAGGGTCGCCGCGAGCGAGATCGCGAACGACCTACCCAGGGATCCCTCCCGCCAGGCCTCTGCGAACGCTCCCCACTGCGCTTCGACCGGATATGGAGGAAGGCCCTCACGCAGGTACGGGATCGGCAGCGAGATGGCGCGCACCAGGGTCATCCAGACCGGGAACAGCACCACGGCGGACAACACGCTCATCAGCAGGTACCAGACGATGTCCACCGGCCGGAACCGTGCCCCGCGAGCACCGCGCAGACCTCGCGGACCGGGGTCACTCGGCATAGGTGACCCGCCTCTCGAGCATCCCGAACTGCAACAACGTGACCACGAACGTGAGCGCGAACAACCCGATCGACATCACCGCCGCGGTGTTCACGTCATCGAACTGGATGGTGAATATCCGGTAGACCAGGGTCTCCGTGTGGCCCTGGGGACCTCCCTTGGTGAGGATGTCGATCTGCCCGAAGGCCTGGAACGCGAAGATCACGAGGACGACCACGAGGAACAACAGCGTGGGACTCAACAACGGCAACGTCACCCGGAAGAACCGCCTGACCGGCCCGTAGCCGTCGAGAGTGGCTGCCTCGACGAGCTCGTCGGGGATCGCCTGCAACGCGGCCAGCACGATGATGAAGGTGAGACCCAGGTTCTGCCAGACCGAGCTGACAGCAACCGCCAGCAGTGCGGTGTCGGGGTTCTGGGTGTTGAGCCACGACAGCCAGCTGACGTTGCGGAAGTAGCCCACCTCGGGGTTCACCAGCGCGAAGAAGATCACCGATGCGACCGCCACCGAGGTCGCGACCGTGGAGGAGAAGACGGTTCTGAACAAGGCGATGCCGCGGAGCCTTCGGTTGGCGAGCTGTGCCAGCAGCACGCCCAGCACCACGCCGGCAGGCACCGTGTAGATCACGTACTGCACGGTGATCCAGAGACTGTCGAGGAACTCCTCACCGCCCAGCACGTCGGCCCACTGCGAGAACCCGACGAACTCCTGGCGCTGATTGGAGAACACGCCTCTGGTGTCGAACAGGCTCAGTTGGATCAACCGCCCGAGCGGGTAGAAGAAGAAGATGGCGAACACCACGAAGGCGGGCAGCAGGTAGGCGTAGCCGAGCAGCGCCTCACGGGTGCGCCGGCTCACCCTCGGACCGGACCCGCTCCTAGACACCGAACCCACGTCCCGGCTCATGCGCCCTCGATCGTCTCGCAGTCCGCCGGCGCGGTGACCGGGTTGCACCGCGCCACCACCCCGTCGCCGAAGGTGACCACGAACCCCGTGTCGGGATCGGCCACGTAGTAGTCGGTGGAGAGGAACTGCGCACCACTCGCCATGGCGGTGTCACGCAACGCCGTGTCACCGGCTGGGGCGTGGATCCCCGGCTCGTCGGTGCGGGTGCGTATCAGGTAGCCCGCCTCCGCCGCCTCGACGAGCGCTGCGTCGTCGGTCAGAGAATCGTCGATCCGCAGGAACGCGGCGTCCGGGCGCCCGGGTTCGCTCGAGGTGAAGAACACCCTGCCCTCCAGCGCGGACGCCTCGGCGGTGTAGAGGTCCCGGGACTCACCGGTGTCGACCAGGGCGAACATCACCTTGCCGCGGCTCTGACCGATGCTCGGCCAACCCTCGGTGGTGACAGCCTCCTCCAGCGTCGCGGCGTCACCCCGCACGTCGTCGGGGGTGATGATCCGCTCCTCGTCGAATACCGAGAGCACCTCGGCCTCGAGGTCCTCGAAGAGCTCAGCGGTCATCTCCGGGGGTCGCGCGAAGTCGACGCCGAGCGTGTCGACGTCCACACCGAAGTCTCCGGCACCCGATCGAAGGTCATCGCCCTTGGTCTCGACCATCACCATGATCGGAACATGCGAGGGGTTCGCCTCGGACCACTGCTCGATCTCGCCGAGACACGCCACGAGGGTCAAACAGGTCGTGTTGTAGTCGATGTCCGCGATGTGGGCGACCTTGAAGCCGGGCTCGTCCAGTCCCGGCACCTCCGCGGGCGAGATGTCGAGCAGCTCGAGTGCCGCCGGGGTGCTGTAGAGGCCGCCATCGGGATCGGCGTAGACGTCGAGCTCGAACTGACGGATCCCGTAGTCCTCGAGTTGCTCGGTGAGTGGACGGTGTCCATAGGAGATCGTCTCCCACAAGGCCGGCACGAGCGCTTCGATCCCGGCTGCGACCTCGGGTACGGCGGGCAGGTGGTAGCTGTTGTGCGAGCCGATGACCTGCATCTCATCGAGGGTGAGGTCGTCACCGAGGAGCGCCGCCGCGGTGTCCGGATCCGGGTCCGACCCGTCAGAGCCGTCGTTGCCATCTGGATCGCCGCCGGTGCATGCGCCGGCGAACAACGCCGCGACCGACAACGCCGCAAAGCAGACAGCGCCGGGAAACCCGCGAACGTCCCGCAGCATCGGTCGCCTCCTGTGCATGATCGACATCCTTGCACCGATCGACCCTGATGCAGGTGCTTCGGGTTTGGCGCGGGCCGTACGATCGCGACCGACACGACCGGATCCGCGTGCCCAGGCTTTCGACAAGTGGATCCCAACGGACGCAAGTGGACTGAACCTGCAGCGTCGAACCGAGAGGATCACCGCATGGACGAGGAGTCGCCCGACCGGGTGGGGATGTACGCCAGCGGGCGCGCGCGTCTGCTTGCACTCGGGCGACCGCTCAGCGGGGAACAGGCGCGCCGTCGGGTTCCGGCGACACCTCTGTGGTCCGTTCACGACAACTTCGCGCACATGGCAGGGGTCGCTGCGGACGTGCTCGCCGGGAACGTGCAAGGCGTCGCCACCGACCCGTGGACCCAAGCGCAGGTGGACAGGCGCTCGGAGGTACCGACCCAGGAGGTGCTCGACGAGCTCGAGGACCTCGGGGACTCCATGGACGACCTGATAGCGGCGCTCGGCCGGAGCGTCGACCCGCGGCTCTTCCTAGACCAGTGGACACATGAACAGGACATCCGCGGTGCGCTCGGGATCCCCGGTGGCTCCGACATTCCCGTGGTCGCCTGGGGCGGCTCGCTCGCGGTGTCGGGCTGGATCGCCGAGCTATCCGACACGGGGCTCCCGCCGCTCAGGGTTCGTTGCGGCGGAAGGGAGCTCGCGACCTCACCGGACGCAACCGCGGTGCTCGACATCGACCCGTTCACCGCTCTGAGGGTCGTGACGGGACGCCGCTCCGCCGGCCAGATGGCCGCCCTCCACTGGACGGGCACACCCGATCCGTCGGTCTACTTCGAGCACATGGTGGTCTTCTCGATCGCGCAACACGACATCCACGACGCGCTCTGACAACCAGTTCCTCGCCGAGAGCCGACGGCGACAGACCTTCAGGCGACGGCGCCCGCAGGGTGCTTGCGCTCACCGGGGGTGAACGCGACGGGTAGGTGCTTGACACCGTGGATGAAGTTGGAGCGCAGGATCTCCGCCGGGCCCGTCGGTGCGATGTCTGGAAGCCGTGACAGCATCTCGCGGAAGATGATCCGCAGCTCGGCGCGGGCCAGGTTGGCCCCTAGGCAGAAGTGGGCTCCACCGCCGCCGAAGCCGACATGCTCGTTCGGGTCGCGCTGGAGATCGAAGCGATCCGGGTCCTCGAAGATCTCCTCGTCGCGGTTGGCCGAGGCGTGCCAGATGAGCACCTTGTCACCGGCTTTGATCTTCTTGCCACGCAGCTCGGTGTCGACCGCTGCGGTGCGCCTGAAGTGCAGCACCGGTGAGGAGTACCGGACTATCTCCTCGCTGGCGAGCGCGATGAAGTCGTCGTCGAAGAGGTTCTCCATCATGAGCTCGCGCTGGTCGGGATGGTCGAACAACTCCTGCATCCCGTGAGAGGTGGCGGTCCGGGTCGTCTCGCTGCCTGCCACGGACAACAGCAGCATGAACATGTCGAACTCCTCCTCGGTGAGCGCCTCTCCGTCGATGTCCGCGTTCAACAACTTGGTGACCAGGTCGTCTCGGGGGTCCTCCCGTCGCTTGGCCGCGAGCTGGTTGGAGTACACATAGAGCTGCATCGCAGCATCGCGGGCCTCGGAGCTCGACCCGGCCTCGCCGGTGTACTCCGGGTCGTTCGCGCCGATCATCGTGTTGGTCCACTCGAAGAGCAGATGACGGTCCTCCTGGGGCACACCCATCATCTCCGCGATCGCCTGAAGGGGGAGCTCCGCCGCCAGGTCGTTCACGAGGTCGCACTCACCGCGCTCGATCACGTTGTCGACGATCAGCTCCGCGCGGTACTGCAGGTGGGTCTCGAGCAGGCCGATCATCCGGGGCGTGAAGCCCTTGTTCACGATCCGCCGGTAGCGGGTGTGCTTCGGCGGATCGGTGTCGATCAGCATCTTGCCGCGGGTGTCGAAATCGGGATCCTGGTCGGCGATGTTGAACCGTTGCGTACCTCCCATCTCCGAGCTGAACGTGGCCGTGTCGCGGTTGACCGTCTGCAGGTCGCGCAACTTGGTGACCGACCAGAAGCCCGGACCGTCGGGTTCTTCGGTCCAGTGAACCGGGTCCTCGGCTCTCAGGACCTTGAACATCTCGTGGTAGGCGCCGCTGACGAAGTTGTCGGGGTCGACGATGTCGATGTCTTCGAGTTCCACAGGACTCCCATCCGCTGGTTGTTCGGGCTCCGCCCAACGATGATCCGCTCGTGCCCACGACACGATACGCGTCATTGAACGAACGTTCAATCAGGCGTTAGCGTGTGAGCCATGTCACTTACGTTCAACGAACCTAGGCCACCGGGGACCACCGAGGACTTCGCCCGGACCGACTTCTGCGATCCTTCTACCTATGACGACCCGTGGAACCTCTACGCGTGGTTGCGGGATCTCGACCACCTCCACCACGACTCCACGAACGACCTCTACATCGCTCCCCGTCACGAGGACGTGTTCCACATCTCGCGCGAGACCGAGCACTACATCTCGGGCAACGGAGTTCGCCCCGCCGTGGCCGGCGACATGTCGATCATCACCCTGGATGGACCCGAGCACCTGCGCCAGCCGCGTCTCATCAACCAGCGGTTCACCCCTCGCACGGCACGATAACTCGTGCCCCACATGCGCGAGCTCGCGAACCAGATCATCGACGAGGTGGCCGACAGGGGTGAGATCGACTTCGTGTCGGACTTCGCGATACATGTGCCGCTGATCATCATCTGCGAGCTGATGGGCCTCGACCCCGATCAGCGCCAGGCGATGTACGCATGGAGCGACGCGATGATGGCCGGCGACGGACACGTGGACGCGGACGACCCTGTGCTGCACGCAGCCGCCCATGCGTTCGGCGAGTACACGACCATGATCGCGGAGCTGATCGCACAGCGCCGCGCAGTCGCAGAGGCCGCCGCAGCGAGCGGCGCGGACACCGCGGACGACCTGATCTCGGTGCTCACTCGTGCCTTCGACGCCGGCGAGCTCGCGAAGGACCACGTGGCCGCTGCCGGAGTCGACCAGGCGACCTACGACCGCCTCCAGGCCGAGCACGCCCGCCTGGACGACAACGACCTGCTGGCGTTCCTGACGGTGCTTCTGGTCGCCGGCAACGAGACCACACGCAACGCGATCTCGGGTGGGCTCATCGCGCTCTCGCGAAACCCCGACCAGCGCCGGTTGCTGGTCGAGAACCTCGGTGACGACGAGTTCATGGAGACCGCCGTGGACGAACTGATCCGCTACGTCACTCCGGTTATCGGGTTCGTGCGAACCGTCGCCCGCGACCACACCTACCGCAACACCGAGCTGCGCGCAGGCGATCGCATCCTGATGCTCTACGGCTCGGCTAACCGCGACGAGCGAGCGATCGAACGGCCCGACGACCTCGACCTCACGCGCCGCAGCGACCACCTGGCGTTCGGGATCGGCCCGCACTTCTGTCTGGGAGCGAACATCGCTCGCGCGGAAGTCCGCACCGTGTTCGAGGAGCTGTTCACCAGACTGCCCGACATCGCGGTGCCCGAGGGCGTGACGATCCCGAGGGGTGGGTCATCGCTGGTGCTGAGCATCGAAGAGGTGCCGGCCACGTTCACCGGGTGCCCGGTGACGCACTGAAACGCCTGTCGAGCAGCGAGACGAGGCCACCACCATGTCCACCACCACCCGCTCCAACCAACGGGAACTGATCCTCGACACGGCGCTGCGGCTCATGTCCGCCCACGGGGCAGCGGGCATGTCGATGCGCGCCCTCGCCACGGAGTGCGGTCTGCAGGTGGCGGCGATCTACCACTACTTCGACTCGAAGGACGCCCTGCTCGCAGCTGTCGTCGGTGAACGGCGCTATCAGGCTCGAACCGGTGACCCGATGCCGATCGATCCCGACGCGCCACCGCAGGAGCGGCTCCGGTCGTTGTTCTTGCACATCTGGCAGGGTTCCCTCCAGGAGGAGCAGGTGTGGCGCCTGGTGCTGGGGGAGGGTATCCGGGGCGAGGCTGCGGTCGTGCCGGTCGGAGCGGACCTGATGGCGTTGGTGACCTCCGCCGCCCGGGAGTGGATCGCGGCGCACGTTCCCGAAGCGCGTCCGCACGATCAGGTCGCCGAGGTGTTGGTCGGCCAGATCCTGGCTGGGTTCGCGAAACTCGTCTTCGACACCGACGGTGACTCCGGTGCCGTGGGCGAGTCGACAGCCGAATCCCTGGTGGCCACCGTGTTCGGACCGGCCACCGGCCGTTCGGGCTGACCGGCCCACACCGACCGTTGCACGCGCCGATCGAACGCACTGGGATCGACCGAGGTGGGCAACGCCGCGCTACCGGTCCACAATCGGGGTGATGTCAGCGAGCTCGACACACCTCAGGCAGCGCCTGGCCGAGCGCGCCGCGACGATCCGGCGAACGAAGTCGTGGCAGGTCGTCGGCTCGGTCGGTCGCGGCGCCGCCGATGACGAGATAACCGGACTGGCGGCCGAGATGGCGTTCTTCGGCATGCTGAGCGTCTTCCCGCTCACGATCGCAGTCGCGGCAGGTGTGGGGTTCCTCGAACCGATCGTCGGAGCGGAGGCGGCGCAGCGGGTTCGCATCGAGGTCGTCTCGGCGCTGTCGACCGGGTTGGGGTCCTCCGCCGCGGGGGTCACCGACGCGATCGAGGAGCTGTTCGCGGACACCCGCCCCGGGGTGTTCACGCTCGGCCTGGTGGTCGCGATCTGGTCCGCATCGAGGGGCTTCCGCTCGACGGTGAGATCGGTGGACGCGGTCTACCACCTCGACCAGAGGCGCACCTACCTCGAGCTGCGCCTGTTGTCGCTCTCGATGGCGCTCGCAGCAGTGCCTCTCGCCGCGATAGGCCTGGTGGCCTTCGCAGTGGGTCCGCTGCTCGGGAGCGGGGTCGAGGCCGCCGAAGTCGTCGGCGGAGCCGAGGGTTACAGCCAGACATGGTCGGTGCTGCGCTGGCCGCTCGCGGTCCTCGCCGGCGGGATCGCGGTAACCACGATCCTGCACATCGCTCCGGACCAGCGCACACCGTGGCGCAGCGACGTCCCCGGAGCCGTGGTGACGATCGTCTCGTGGGCCCTCGCGACAGTGGGCCTGCGCCTCTACCTGCGCTTCGGTGGATCGTCGAACCTGTTGATCGGCAGCTTGGGTGCCGTTCTTGTGGTGATGCTCTGGTTGTACCTGCTGGCGCTCGGGCTGCTCCTCGGCGCCGAGTTGAACGCGGTGCTCGGTGAGCGCAACGGAGTGACACGGACCTCACGTACCGGACTCGAGTACGACTCGATCGTGCGCCGGGCCCGACGCCTCACCCAACGAACCCGTCGTAGAGGGTGATGGGGCGATGATCGCTCGACCCACTCCGTCAGGTCCGGCGCCAGATGAGGTGTCAGCCGATCAGCGACTCGCCCGCTACCGCTCGATGCGCGACTTCACGGTCACCTCGGAGCCGTCGGGAACCGAGCCGCCGCCGCCCTCGGGCAACCGCTTCGTCGTGCAGCGCCACAGAGCGACTCGGTTGCACTACGACCTCCGTCTGGAAGCCGACGGCGTGCTGTTGAGCTGGGCGGTGCCCAGGGGTCCCACCCTCGACCCGGACGTGCGACGCATGGCGGTGCACGTCGAGGACCATCCGCTGGGCTACTTCGACTTCGAGGGCGTGATCCCGACCGGCGAGTACGGCGGCGGGGATGTGATCGTGTGGGACTGGGGGACCTGGGAGCTCGCGGAGGGCGACCACGCTCTCGGCGCGATCGAACGGGGCGAGGTCCACTTCGATCTGTTCGGCGAGAAGCTCCGCGGTCGGTTCGTGCTGGTCCGTCGCGGCAGCCGAGGTGCAGCCAATCGACGCGCCGACACGGACCACGGAGACGACAAGGGGCAGTGGTTGTTGGTTCACAAGCACGACGACCACGCAGTATCTGGTTGGGACCCCGAGGACCTTCCACGCTCGGTCAAGAGCGGTCGCACCAACGAAGAGGTCGCTGACGCGCCTTCGGCGACCTGGAGCGGAGCCAAGGAATGGGTCGGCCCCACCCCCGACGCGCTCGAGGCACTCGACGCCCTACCGGCCAGGGGCGGCAGATGGGAGTTCGGTCCCCACAGCCTGCGACTCACCAACCTCGACAAGGTGCTGTTCCGTGGCAGCGGCAGTGGTCGGGACAATGCCCGGGACAGCGACCGGAGCCGCGAGCTCACCAAGCGCGACCTGGTCCGCTACTACGCCTCGATCGCGCCTGCGATGCTGCCCTACCTCGCGGCGCGTCCGGTGAACATGCACCGCTACCCCGACGGCGTGCACGAGGCCGGCTTCTGGCACAAGGCGGCACCGGGGCACGCCCCGGAATGGCTGACCCGATGGCGCAACGAAGAAGCGGGACCCGGCGACACCGCGGAGTACCTCATCCTCGATGAGCCCGCCGCTCTCGCCTGGGCCGCGAACTTCGGCGCGGTGGAGCTGCACCCGTGGACCTCCACCGCAGCCGAACCACACCAGCCGAGCTGGGCCCTGATCGACATCGACCCGGGAGCCGACGCCACCTTCGACGACGCGCTGGTGCTCGCCCGCCTCTACCGCACCGCACTCGACCACCTCGGACTGCAGGCCGCACCGAAGGTGACCGGCGGTCGCGGCATCCACGTGTGGGTGCCGGTTGCCCATGGCTACGGCTTCGATGACACCCGCGCGTTCGTGGAGACGATCTCGCGGGCCGTCGGCGCAACCGTGCCCGAGCTCGTGTCCTGGGAGTGGGAGACCGCCAAGCGCGCAGGGCTCAGCCGGCTCGACTACACCCAGAACGCGATCAACAAGACCCTTGTCGCGCCCTTCAGCGTCCGGGCGACCGACACAGCACCAGTGTCGGTACCGATCAGCTGGGACGAGCTCGACGACCCGGATCTCCGTCCGGATCGTTGGACGATCCGCGATGCGGCCGAGCGTGTCGCATCCGCCGGTGATCCGCTGGCCCCGCTCGTGGGACTCCAGCAGCAGCTGCCACAACTCTGAGCCACCCCGGCGAACTGTCCGGTGAGAGACACGTCGGTGTGGTCCCAGAGCGGACAGTTCGCCGGGGTGCAAGCGTTGGGTGTCACAAACTTGAAGAACTGTGAAGGACCGGTCAGACTCACCGGTCAGACTCGGAGGTAGTTCAGCCTACGAGAAGGCAGTTCAGTCAACGAGGGAGACAACCATGGACACCGAAGCACTAGATGTACCTGCCTCCGGCGCACGAGCGATCCCCGGTACGGCCCGCGCCGCGACACGGCGGCGCCTCGTGCGGGTTTCAGCTCTCGCCGGCATGGTGGGAGGAACCGCCGTCATCAGCTCAGGCTGTTCGCTGAGCGACGTCTCGGCGATCCTTTCGATCCTGCGCCTGTTGGGCATCATCTGAGCCGACCGGAAGGTCACCGGTTCCCCGCCCCCAGCGACCCACCCCTAGCGAACTGTCCGGCGTGGCACCCGCATGTGTGGTCCCAGAGCGGACAGTTCGCCGGGGTGAGGGACAGCACGGGTCCTACAGTGATCGGGGTGAGCGGATCACGGGGGCCGATCAACTACGCGCGCAGCCACGGTCATCGGATCGCCTGGCAGGCCTTCGGCGACAGCACCGACCGGGAGTCGGACAACCTCGCCCTCATCTGGGGAAATCCGAACAACATCGAGACCCTCTGGGAGTGGCCCTCGATAGCGAGTTGGCTGCGCGGGATAGGCCAGATGGGTCGCGTCGTCCACTTCGACCAGCGAGGTACCGGGCTCTCTGACCGGGTCGCTCTCTCGGAGCTCCCGACCCTCGCTGAGCGCGTCGAGGACTGCCTGGCGGTGCTCGACGCCGCTGACATGAGCGCTGCCACGGTCATCGGCGAGAGCGAGGGCGCGGCATGTGCTGTTCGCCTCGCCGCGACCAGGCCGGACCGGGTGGACCGTCTGATCCTGGTGGCACCCGCCCTGCGTGGCCTCATCCCCACCGAGATGCGCGAGAGCGTGTTCGACCTCATCGAGCAGCACTGGGGCGAACCGCTGCTGGTCGAGATGCAGTTCCCCAGCCTCGCGGAGGACCCGCGTTTCGCCGAGTGGTTCGCGAAGCACCTGCGGGCGTGTGCGAGCCCGGCCGAAGCCAGGGCGATGTTGGAGCTCGATGAACGCGTAGACGAGGTGGACACCCTCCGCCAGGTCTCCAAGCCGGTCCTTGTCCTGGTGCACTCGGAGGACGCGTTCGTGCCCCTGGGTCCGGTCCGGGACTGGGTCGCAGAGCTACCCAACGTCGAGCTGGTCGTGGTTCCCGGACAGGACAGGACCTTCGGATCGGGTCAGGGGGACGAGGCTGCTCTGATAGCCATGTCGGAGTTCCTGGGGCAGGAGGCTGCGACGGTGAGCCAGCGGGATCGTCTGACGCGTGCGATCCTGTTCACCGACATCGTGGGCTCCACGCGTGCAGCCGCTGAGATGGGCGACCGGGACTGGCGCAGACTGCTCGACCGCCACGACCTGGTGATGAACCGGCTGGTCCACCAGCTCGGTGGTGACACGATCAAGTCGACCGGCGACGGGATCCTTGCGACTCTGCCGACCGTGGACGCTGCTGTGCTGGCTGCTCAACGGGCCCACGTCGCCATGAGCGGTGTCGGACTCGCCATCCGCGCCGGCGTCCACGTGGGGGAGATCGACCTGCGCGGACCGGACGTCTCCGGACTCGTGGTGCACGTGGCGTCAAGGATAGCCGACCTCGCCGGTCCGGGCGAGGTCAACCTGTCCGACCGAGCGGCCCGCGAGATCACCGCCGGGTTCGATGTGTCGGAGCTGGGTGAGCACGAGCTCAAGGGAGTACCGGGGACCATGGGTGTCTGGCGACTCCGGTGATGCCCCCCAAGCGAACTGTCCGTTGTGACACCCGCATGTGTGGTCCCAGAGCGGACAGTTCGCTCGGGTCGCCGGGGGTCGCTCGGGTCGCCGGGGGTCAGCCGGCTGGTGCACCCCTACGCGGTGAGGAAGGGCTCCACGCGATCCTTGGGACGTCCGATGATCGCGCTGCCGTCGCGCACCAGCACCGGACGCTGCATCAGCTCGCCGTGCTCGGCCAACACGTCCGCGACCTGCTCTGCAGTGGCGACGTCGTCGTCGGTGAGCCCGTAGGACTTGAACTTCGCATCGCGTCGCACCAGATCGGTCGCAGGGTCCTCGAGCATCCCGATGAGCTCCAGGACCTCGTCACGGCTCGGCCGTTGCGCGACGAGCATGTACTTGCGCAACTCGACCTCCACGCCGATCTCGTCGGCGGTGTCGACCGCGTAGCGCGAGGTGGAGCAGTTCGGGTTGTGCCAGATCGTGATGTCGGTCATCGGCTGACCATACCCCCGTCCGTGCCCCGGCGATCCGCGCCATCGGCACCGCGGTGGGACTTGTAGCCTGCCGCCGGTGAGCATCACCGCGTCCCCGGAACCGGTCGACCCGGTGGCGCACGAACCCACCGCTGCGGGCACCGCCGGTGCATTCACCGCCGTCACGATGTGGGGACTCGGCAATGTGCTGGTCGCCTCGATCCCGCTCAACGGCCTGGTGATCGGCGTCTACCGCCTGGGCCTGGGCACTCTCGTCTACCTGGTGGTCCTCTACACACGAGGCATGCGCCTGAGCGCCCGCTCGCTGCGCTACGGCTGGCTCGGAGGCATCGCGTTCGGCGTCGACATCGCCACATTCTTCCTCGCGGTGCGCAACACTACGGTCGCGATCGCAGTGACCCTCAGCGCTCTGCAACCCGTGGTGATCGCAGGTTTCGCAGCGATCACCTTCGGTGAACGGATCCGGCCCCGCCACGTGATAGCCACAGCCATCGCTGTTCCCGCGGTCGGCATCGTGGCCTTCGCGGGCAGCGAGGGCGGAGGCCAGAGCCTGTTCGGCAACCTCATGGCGCTCGCCGCCCTGTTCGCATGGTCGGCGTACTTCATCGCCTCCAAGAAGGCCCGCGAGAAGCTCCCCACCATGGAGTACATGACTGTGATGCACGCGGTCGCGTTCTTCACCGTTGTCACGATCGCAACCGTCTCGGGGGTGCTCTGGGACTCGGGAGAACCGATGAGCTGGGGAACCGCGGCCGCGATAGTGGGCGTGGTGGCGATCCCCGGATCGGGTCACATCTTCATGAACTGGGCGCACGCCCACACCACGCTCATGCTCACGTCGCTCGCGACCCTGACGATGCCGGTGGTCTCCACCCTTGGAGCGTGGCTTTTCCTCGACCAGTCGGTGACTGCGTTGCAGATGGTGGGCATAGCGGTCGTGCTGGCGGTGCTCGCGTTCGTGGTGGTGGGCGACAGCCGCGAGATGGCCTGAGGTGCGACATGCTGTTGCGATGGCGCTGCGCAGGAAGTCCGACCGCACCACCGGGGAGAGCCCCTCGACCGGCGACGAACGAGATGAGCTCATCGATGCGCTGATCGAGCAGATGACCCCCGAGGAGAAGCTCGCTCAGCTCGGCGGGGTGTGGTCGACCCAGCTGGTCGAGGGCGAGGGCGAGGACGCCCGGTTCTCACCCGAGCGCGCCGCCGAGTTGATGCCGCATGGCACCGGTCAGGTCACGCGCATCGCTGCCGCCACCGGGCTCAAGCCAGACGGCCTCGCGCAGTTCGCGAACGAGATCCAGCGCTGGCTGATCTCGAACACCCGCAATGGCATCCCCGCGATCGTGCACGAGGAAGCCGTCGCGGGGTTCTGCGCACGTGACGCGATCCAGTTCCCCCAGGCGATCGGGCTCGCGGCCACCTTCGATGCGGACCTGCTCGAGCGGATCGGTGACCACATCCGCGCCGAGATGCTCGCGGTTG